>JAKIVT010000164.1 GCA_022750415.1 Thermoplasmata archaeon | reverse complement strand
GGGATCTCGCAGAGGAACTGGTAGACGCCGGCCTTGTCGACGGTGAAATTCGCCCAGATGACCTGTCCCGGGGTCGTAGGGACCGTGACGCTGGCGAGCGCCGGATGGGCGGAGAAGTACGTCGAGAAATTTCCGGGAGTCAGGTTCACATTCGGCTGGCTCACGAGCGTCCACGTGTGTCCGGTCGAGCCGAGGTTCGAGACCGCGACATCGAGCGTCATCGGGAACTTCGTCGCGTTCGCGCCCAATGCGTCGGGGACGAACGCGAGGCCCGCGCCGGCGGTCTGCACCGTGAGCTGGACGCCCGGCCCGGAGGTTCCGGAGACGTTCAGGAAGCCGAGCATCCCCGCCTCAAACTGGTAGGTGACGAGACTGACGAACTCGTAGCTGAACCCGCTCGCGTTGTCCGGGACCGTGAAGTTCGCCCACGCGGACGCGGCCGGAGCGACGGACACGTTCGCGAGAGAACCGTTCGCGTGGAAGAACGCCGAGAGCTGGGTGGGGGACCAGCTCCGATTCAGCACGTGGTTCGGCACCGCGGAGACCGTGAAGGTGTGGGCGAAGGTCCCGTTGTTCGTCAGGTGGACCTGGAGCGCGTCGCCGGCCGAAGCGGTCAGGGTCGAGGGGTCGAAGGACGGAGCGTCGTTCAGGGTCACGTTCGCTCGCACCGTCGGCCCGCTTCCCCCGCCCGGCCCGCCGCCCGAGGAGAACGTTCGGGGCAAGGCTCCATGGTGCTGGTTTGCGGAACCGACCATGACGGCCGCCACGAGGACCACGAGTCCGAGCGCGGTCAGGGCCTTGGAGAGCCGTCTCCAACGCCCGGCGCGCCCGCTCCGGGAGTGTGGAGGAACCGGCATCGATCGAGCCGGTCGCGGGACCGAGACTCGCTTGATATCCCTAGTGTACGAATCACAGGTGGGGCGCGATCACGGCGGCGCCGTCGGCGCACCCGTAGGGTCCTCCGGCTCGAACCGGCGGATCAGCTGGGTCGTCACTTCGAGGAGCGGGTGGTGGGCCGCCCGGTCAATCTCGATGTCGGCGAGGGTGTTGAGGTGGTGTTCGCGCGCCACGCGCTCGAGACCGGTCTCCTTCGCGGCGAACTCCTGGGGGTTGTCGCAGGTGAGGATGTACGCCTGAAGCTGGGCGAGACCCATCTCCTGTGCCGCCAAGGCCCGGTGGTGCCCGTCGACGAGGATCCACTGGTCGCCCTTCTGGACGACGAGGACCGGCTCGGCGAACCCCCGCTCGAGCTCGTACCGTCGTCCTTCGAGCTCGTCCTCGAACACCTTCCACTGCGTCGGGCGAAGTCGGGCGATCGGGACGAGGCCCCGGCGGGAGGAGAACGGGAGCTGGTACCGCTCCGCGAGGAGGTTCTTCAACGTCTCCGCCTTTGCCGGGGACGCCCGCTCGAAATGGGAGCGGACGATGTCGAGGTTGGAGACGACGCCGACCAAGCGGCCGGATTCGTCGGTGATCGGAAGGTCGCGGAGACCGAACCGGAACATGATCCGGGCGACGTCGTCGAGCGCCATGTCCGGCGTTGCCGTGTACGTTCCCTCCCGGATGATTTCCTTGAGCGGGGTGGCCCGGTGCTGGGAATTGCGCAGGAGCTCCTTCGAGCTCACGAACCCGATGAGCTTGCCGGAACCGTCGGTCACCGGCAGCCCGTGGTGCCGGCTGCGCGTCAGCCGGTCGATCGCGACGCCCACGCTCGTGCTGCCGTCGAGGTGCTCGACCTCGAGCACCATGTAGTCGCGGACGCGGACCGTCATCGGCCGGGGGGCGCCGGTGCCTCGTCCCGGAGGTACGCCGTGAGCAGGTGGCAGATGAGCAGGTGAACGTCCTCGACGTGCTGCATCGAGTTCGACGGGACCACGACGGGAATCTCGACCGCTCCCTTGAGTTTCCCGCCGCCGATCCCCGTGAGCCCGATCGTGCGGAGGCCGATCCGCTTCGCGACGTGCATCGCCTCGAGCACGTTGGGCGAGTTCCCGCTCCCCGAGATCCCGAACGCGACGTCCCCCGCGCGGGCGAGGGTCGCGAGCGGCTCACTGAAGACTCGGGCGTAGACGGCGTCGTTGGCCCACGCCGTCAGCGTTTCGACGTTGTCGACCAGCGCGAGGCACTTGAACCGTCGGCTGTCGCCCCGGATGGTCGCCTTGCCGATGTCGACGACAAAGTGGGAGGCGGTAGAGGCGCTGCCTCCATTGCCGAAGAAATAGATCGTCCGGTCGGCCTCGCGCGCGGCGAGGAGGACGGGAACAATCTGCTCGATCGCGTGGGCGAGGTACGGGTCGGCCAGCGCCGCGTGGGTTTCTTCCACGTAACGCCGAACGTACGGTCCGATCTCCATCGTCCTCGCGTTACCGGCCGACGAACAGAATCCGCGAACCTTCCGGCGTAATCCGCACCGGAAGTCGTCGCATCGGCGACAAGGCGCTCGCTATTTGAGAATGCCGTTCCGGCGGGTGCACGACGAGGAGAAACCCCCCTCCGCCGGCGCCGGTGATCTTCCCGCCCCACGCCCCGGCCTCCTTGGCTTTGGAGTACCACGAGTCGATCTGTTCGTTCGTGATTCCCGCGGTGAGGGTCCGCTTTCGCTGCCACCCTTCGTCCATCAGGGCGCCGACCGCCGCCCAGTCCCGCCGGAGGAACGCGTCCCGGGTCTGGTCGGCGAGTCCGACCATCGCCCGGAGGGCCTCGACGTTCTGGCCCGTCCTCGCGTCTTGGCCCTTCAGGACCCCCTCGGCCTTCCGCGTGAGCCCGGTGTAGAACAGCGAGAGATGCTCCGAAAACCGGTCCCGCTCGGCCGAGGAGAGCGGGATCGGGGTCGTCCGGACGGTGTCGTCCTCCTGGAACCGGAAATGCCGGAGCCCCCCGAAGGCGGCGATGTACTGGTCCTGCTTGCCGAGCGTGCCGCCGAGGTCCTCGATCTCGATCCGGCACGCCTCCTCCGCGAGCTCGGCCGGATCCTTCAGGACGCCGCGGTGGGCGTACAACGCGTTGAGCAACCCGACGGTGAGCGAGGAGGACGACCCGAGCCCCGTCCCCTCTCCGGGGATGTCGGCGATCGTGTGGACCTCGAGGGATTCGGTGACGCCGGTCCTCCGCATTGCCTCGCGAACGAGCCCGTGCTGGAGCTCTTCCATCCGGTCGACGTTCTCGGTCTTCGAGTAG
>JAKIVT010000163.1 GCA_022750415.1 Thermoplasmata archaeon | reverse complement strand
CGGAGCGCGTCGGTGGAACGATGCAGCGAGCACCGCGCGAGGCGCGCGACCCAAACCGAGTCGGCGTCCGTCTCACGTTGCACGGTTCGCCCGTCGCCTCGGGTGGGGATGGGTGGCTTCCTGGTCCAGTGCCTTCCAGTCTCCAACCCACTCGTTGAGGTGTTGGATCTGGGGTCGGGCGGCCCGGATCCGGTCGTACGCGGCGTCGAGGGAGACTCCCTCCGAGCGGTGGAGGTACCAGGCACCGGCCAGCGACCCTCGGCGGACTCCGTGGCCGCAGAACAGGAGTACGGGTTCCTTTCGGGAGCGGGCGGCGGCGGCGAGGTCGGCGACCCTCTCCAGGTTGGCCAGGATCGCCCGGTCGGTGGACTCGTCGTAAATCGGAATGTGGGTCGAACCGGGGATTGGCTCGGCAGGAAGCTCATCCAGAACACACACTCGAGTCCCGGAGAAGCCGACGGCGTCGTTCCATCCGCCGACAAAGACGCCCGGCGCAATCTCGGAGGCACTCGACGTCGGGACCTTTTTCTTGGAGGCAGGGCCCTTCGATGGCGTCATGGCCATCCCAATTCCGGCCAGGGGTATCTTCTTGGCGCTCCCTGGAACATTATCGACGCGCCGTATCCGAAACGGAGGTCGTGGGTCGAGATTATATCCGGCGTCGGACCCTCCGGAGCCGTGCGGGTCGCTCCCCCCTTGACCCTGAGTCCCGAGGAGCGTTCGCGCCTCACGCGTCAACGGTCACGCGGCGGAAGCGTGGGGATCCGGTCCGAGCTCATCCTTCTCGCGGCCGACGGCCTTCAAGACACGGAGATCGCGCTCCGATGCGGTCTCCACCGGCAGACCGTCGCCAGGTGGCGGCGGAGGTTCCGGTCCTCCCGGCTTCCGGGGTTGACCGATGCGTCGAGCGCGATTCGCCGCGGCCGGATCGCCGAGGAGCGGCTTCGGACCATGGTCCGATCCACCGTGGCCGGACGTCGGCCCGGGGGCCGGGTCTGGTCGACTCGGAGTTTGGCCCAGGAGTTCGGAGTGAGCCACATGACGGTGCAACGGCTTTGGGAGGCGTATCGGATCCGCCCGAAGCGCCTCGACGCGACGCCCCCTCGGGCGGACCCGGTGACGGGCGCGAGGCCCTGGGACGTCATCGGGCTCTACTTCGACGGGCCCTCGGCGGCGCTTGCGCTCACCCTACGGCCCACCTGGCCACGGCCCGGCCGGGCGGAGCCCCAAAACGACGTCGGACCTGCCGTGTCCAGGCGAGTGGCGCTGGTCCTGCCGAACGACTACTCCCGGGTGGAACGAGCGTTCGGCCGCCTCGGCTCCCCCGCCCTGGTGGTTCCAGAGGGCGGGGCATCGACTTCGAGCGCCTTGCTTCGCTTCCTCGGCGCCCTCGGGGGGCGGGTGGACGGTCGGCGGTCCGTTCGGATCCTCGCCACGCGACCCGACCTCGAGACGACCGCCCGCATCGAGCGCTGGCTGATCCGGCACCCCGCGTTCCAGCTCGTTTGGGTTTCGGAGATCGAGCCGTGGAAACAACGGGCGGTCCTCGAGCTGGCGGCGGTCGGGCGCGTTCCGACCTCCGCTCGCCAGTTCCGGGGCCGCGCCGAGCTCACGCTCTCTCTCGCGCGGTCGTTGTCGGCGTACCGGTCCGGGAGCGGACCGTTCTCCTGGATGGCCCGGCCCTCCGACGTCGCCGAGGGGGAAGCGGCATACGGCTTACGGTACGACCTTGCTGTTACGGGCCACGCTGGGTTCAAGAGCCCGGCTCTGCTGGAAAGTACGATGCCGAGCACCCGGACTACGACGGAGGCCGAACGACGTTCCGCCCGCAAGATCCTCCGGGCGTACCTCCGGCTCCGGGCCGGCGAGCGTGTGACCATCGAGAGCTGGACGGAGACCCTCGGCTACGCGAACGCGTTCGTGCTCGAGACCCTTCGAATGGGGGGGCGACCGCTCCTCCTCTACCAGGACGAGCCGACGTACTGGGCGGCCACGACGGAGGTTCCCTCGGGACGGTTGTCCCAGTTGGGGGACCACCGCAAGGCGGCCCTCGAACGGACCGACGTCTTCGTGAGCTTCTTCGGACCGAGCGACCGGGAGCGGTTTCACTCCCTTCCGTCGCCGACCCTGTTCCGCCTCGGCGAGTACCAGGACTCGATGTACGAGGCCGCCGCGAAAGCCGGCGCACGCTCGGTGCAACTCGCGATCGGCCGGGTTTCGGCGGCCTCCGCCCGGATGTACGGCGTCGACGGACCGGCGTGGCGCGAGGAGCTTCTGGATGCGACGCTCGTGGACTCGAAGGTCCTCCGCAGGCGGGCCGCCTCGGTCGCCCTCCGACTTCGGAAGGGGCGTGAGCTCGAGATCTCCCATCCGAATGGGACCCGTGTCCAATTCCGACTGAAGGGGCGACCGCCGGTGGTTTCCGACGGCGTCGTCTCGAAGGCGAAATCGAAAGCGGACTGGAACCTCGTGACGCTCCCTGCGGGGGTGGTCACCGTCGCTCTCGACGAATCGTTCGCGGACGGTACCTTCCTCGCCAACGTCGCGAGTTCTTGCGGTCTCTCCGATACCGTCGGGGAATTTGCGGGAGGGAAGTGGACGTTTGCGCGGGGTCGACTGGCGCGATTTGCCTACGGCGAGGGGCGGGAGCTCTTCGCTCAGAGTTACGGCCGCGCGGGGCGGGGCCGGGACCGGCCGGCATCGGTCTCCATCGGACTCAACCCGAGGATTTCGACCTCCCCCCTGCTCGAAGACCAGGGCCTCGGGACGATCTCCCTGAACATCGGACGCAACGACCACCTCGGGGGCACCACCCGGACGCCTTGGTGGGCGTGGCTCTTCCTCCGCGGCGGTGACCTGACCGTCGACGGGAAGGCCGTGGTCCACGCGGGAACCCTCGCGGAATGAGCCGGACCCGCCCCGTCGGTGGGCCGGACGTGCCTCCGCGAACTTTCGGAACCCTTGGAGTGGGCCATCCCGTGGCCGGTCGCCTCCGAAGTCGCCGGGAACCCCCCGGGGGCCGGAGGGAATCGCGGTGATCCTCGTCGCGATCCTGTTGGTCGTCGTCGCGGTCGCGTTCGCGGTCAGCATCGGCGCCCATTACACCGGGGCGTGCATGGGGATGCCGTACTCGGCGGGAGCGATCCAGCCCGGCCGGGCTCTCCTGCTGATGGCCCCCCTGGCGTTCCTCGGGGCGGCGCT
>JAKIVT010000162.1 GCA_022750415.1 Thermoplasmata archaeon | reverse complement strand
GAGGGGACCACGGAGATCCAGGAACTGATCCTCGGTCGTACGCTCGTCGGCCGTTGACCGTTCGCCGGGCGCTCAAGCGCTTTCTGTTCCCTCGGGTACCGGGCCGCTCGTGACCAAATCCTCGGCGGACGACCGGGTTTCCCTCGACTCGGTCCCGATCCCGCCCGACGTTCGAGCCATCCTGGAGGCCGACGGGATTACGTCGCTCTACCCCCCGCAGGCCGAGGCGCTCGGTCCCGCCCTCGCCGGGGAGAGTCTCGTGCTGGCGGCCCCGACCGCGAGCGGCAAATCGCTGGTCGCCTACCTCGCCCTCCTCCGCGCGTTCCGTGCCGGCCGCACGGGACTCTACCTCGTTCCCCTCCGCGCCCTGGCCCAGGAGAAATACGACGAACTGAAGGCGTTCGAGTCCCTCGGGGCGAAGATCGGACTCTCCATCGGCGATTTCGACCTTTCCAACGCCGCCCTCGACAAGCTCGACATCCTCGTCGCAACGAGCGAGAAGGCGGACGGGATGTTGCGCAAGCGGACCCCCTGGCTCGAGCGGCTCGGTACGGTCGTCGCCGACGAGGTCCACCTCATGCGCGACCCCGACCGGGGACCGACGCTCGAAGTGAGCCTGACGAGGCTGCGTCGACTGGTCTCCGACCTCCAGGTCGTCGCGCTGTCCGCCACCGTCGGCAACTCTTCGGAGATCGCCGATTGGCTGAAGGCGCGCCATATCGCGAGCGACTTCCGACCGGTCCCGCTGAAGAGCGGCGTCTACCACGATGGCCGGATCCTGTTCACGGACCTGAGTATTCGGGACATCCCGGGGCCGGGCGACGCCCTCCCGCGCCTCGTGCGCGATGTGATCCGGGGCGGGGGCCAGGCCCTCGTCTTCGTGAACACCCGCAAGGGGAGCGAACAGACGGCGGCGGCGCTCGCGGCCACGGTCCGGGCGACCCTCAGTCCCGACGAACGGACCTCGGCGCGGATGGCGGCCGACGAGCTCGGGACCGTCGCCGAGGAGGAGACCGAGGGAATCCGTCGACTCTCCCACCTACTTCCGGACGGCGTCGCCTTCCACAACGCCTCCCTCACGAATCCGGAACGGAGGGTCGTCGAACACGCGTTCCGCAACCGGGTGCTGAAGGCCCTGGTCGCCACGCCGACCTTAGCTGCCGGCATCAACCTCCCCGCTCGGCGTGTGATCGTACGCGACACGACGCGGTACGACGACCACCTGGGAATGCAAGCCCCGATCTCGGCGATGGAGGTCCAGCAGATGTGCGGCCGCGCCGGGCGTCCCCGGTTCGATACGGCAGGGGAAGCCGTGCTCCTCGCCCGGAGCGAGGACGAGGCCGAACGGTTCCTCGACCAGTACCTCTCCGCCCCACCCGAGCGGGTCCAATCCCGCCTCGCCGCGGAGCCCGCCCTCCGGATGCATCTCCTCGCCCTCGTCGCGAGCGGGCAGGTCGGGACCGAGGCCGAACTCGAGAAGTTCTTCCAGGCGACCTTCTTCGGTCACACCGTCGCGCTCCGCGAGATGGCGGTCGTCGTCGAGAACGTCCGGCGATTCCTCGAGAACCACGAGTTCCTCGAGCCCGTCGCCGAACTCCGGGCCACCGGTTTTGGGGTCCTGACGAGCGAGCTCTATCTTGACCCGATGAGCGCGATCGTCCTCCGGCAGGCCCTCGAGCGCTCGCCGATCAACCCCTCCCCCTTCGCGCTCCTCGCCGCGGTCTCGGCGACCCCAGACCTCCCCCCGATGTTCCTGCGCCGCGGCGAGGAAGCCGAGATGCTCGCCCTGTTCACCGATTGCGAGCCCGAGCTTCTCATCAAGCCGGAGGAGGACCCGCTCCGCCTCGACCTCGACCTCTTCTTGGCGACCCTGAAAACGGCAAGCGTGCTCGAGGCGTGGGTCAGCGAGACTCCGCTCGTCGAGCTCACCGAGCGGTTCGGCATCGGTGCCGGGGATGTTCGGGCCAAGGTCGAGGACGCCGATTGGCTCCTGTTCGGAGCAAGCCGTCTCGCGATCCGTTTCCAACGGCGGGCGACCCGCTCGATCGACGAGCTTTCCCTTCGGGTCCGCTACGGCGTCAACGAGGAACTGCTCGACCTCGTGCGCCTGAAGGGGATTGGTCGGGTGCGGGGCCGGGCGTTGTTCCGTGCCGGGTTCGCGGACCGCGAGGCGTTGAAGGGGGCGAGCGTGGACCGGCTCGAGTCGCTCCTCAAATCCCGACCGCTCGCGAAATCCGTCCATGCCGAGGTGGGGGGAGGGCGTCGACGGCCCCTCGCGGCCGAACCGATTCCGCCGCCGGTCACCCGGACCGCGGCCCCGCCCCCGACGGAGCGCCGGCGCGGGGCCCGGAGCCTAGAAGAGTTTGGTCCGCCGCCCTGAGGGCGTAGAACGGCACCGGTCCGATCAGCTCGATCGTCGAGCGAGTCCCGCCCGGCCCGCCGGGTCGAACATCGCGGCGAATCACCCCCGCCGCCTGGAGGCGCACCATCCGGCGCCAGAGCGTAGTCGCCGGCAGGGGACGGGCTCCTTCCTGGGCCGCCAGTCGCTCCTCCCAAGCGCGGATTTCCCCCAACGTGGCGGGGCGACCGCGCGTCGCGCGCTCGAGTGCGGCCAAGATCCTCGGTTCGACCGAGGCGCGCGCCCCCGCAAGATTCGGGGGCAACGGGAACGCCCGTTGGGGACCGGCGCCGAGGAGTTCCCGGCGGAGGAGGTCGAGCGCCCGGCCAATTCCCCGGCCCTCGCGGAGGGAGCGGACCACCACGCGTTCGACGAGCTCGGGTGGAGGTGCGTGGCCCAGAGCGCGGCTGGCCCGGTCCGCGACGGCAGCTCGGATGGTCGACGGCTCAGGGGTCGGCACCACAATCTGCGATTCGCGGGGGACCCCGGCGCGAAGGAGTCGCGACCAGGTCGCCTCCGCGTCGGCCCGTCCGGCGAGAATCGTCCAGAGGGTCGGAGCTGTGTCGCACCCCTCCGGGAGGAACCGAGTGGGGGCGAGGAGGGCACGAACGACCGGGCCGAGGTCGGGGGCTCCCGGACCGATGTCGTCGAGGACCACCACGGCCGCCCGCCCGTCCCGAGCGAGGCGTCGGAGAAATCCGGCGACGATCTCCGCGACGGGAAATCCCCGGGCGACAAACCCGCTGTCCAACCCCTGCAAGAGTCCGGCGGCGACGCCCTGGATGCCGGTCGTCTCGGAGACTCGGACCCGCACGAGCGCAGGGGAGACGGGAGACCCCTCCCGGTT
>JAKIVT010000161.1 GCA_022750415.1 Thermoplasmata archaeon | reverse complement strand
GAGCCGATGGTCGGGCACACGCGACGGGGCAGCTCCCCCCCGGCGACGCTCCGGCTGTCCCAGCGAGTCATCCTGCACGTCTACGCCCAAGGGGTCCAAATTCCCGGAGAGGTCGCCGCCCCCGGGTTGTGCCAAGCCGGGATGGTCGAGGCGCTCGGGATCCCACAAGCGGGGCTCGCGGCCGTCCTCCGCCGGTTGGAGGCGGCGGGTGTCCTTCTCGGCGAGAAAGGTCACGTCCGGGGCCACGACCGTCGGTTGAAGGTCTACCGATTGTCTCCTCGAGGGATCGAGCTGGCCCGGGAGCTCCGGACCCGAGCGCATCGTCGCCCACCGAGGTAGAAGGGCGGAACGCCGTCCCGGCTCGGGCGGTCACGGACCCTCGGCCCGGGGGCGCCGGTCCGACCGCCCCGCTTTAGGGGTCGGACTCCCTTTCTGGAGCCAGGAGGCGAACCGTTGACGGTCAACCTTCGTCTGAGCCTCACGGTCTTCAAGATCGGATTCGCCGCCGAGAGCCTGAGCGGCTTCGTCGCGCTGGCTTCGGCGTCCTACCAACTTCCTTTCCACGACTTTCTGATCCTCCTCGGACCGGCGTTCACCGCGTTCGGCATCCTCTTCCTCTTCCTGGGTCGGCACGAGTGGAACGAACTGCATCGGACCCGAATCCGGTACGCGGGGCTCGCGTTCGCGGTGAGCCTCGTCGCCATCGCCCTCGCCGCCGTGCCCATTGCGTTCCTGGCCGTCGCCGGGGGCGGAGGAGCTCCGGGATGGTGGGGCGTCGAATTCGGGATTGCGGTCGCGCTGGTCTTCGCCGTGTCGTTCGTCACCTACGCCCTCGTGGCGGCGCATCTCGTCGGACGATGGGGGGAGGTCGCCATGGCGCTCGGACTGGGCTGGGCGGTCCTCGTCTCCGCCGCGATCGGGCTCGCGATTTCCGGTCAGCTCGCTCCGATCGTGAAGACGATCGCCGACCGGTCGGTCGCCCTCGGTCCCATCGTGGATCCGATTACCCTGCTCGACGCGTTGCTCGCGTTTAGCTATCTCGCGTTCTTCCTGGCCTTCGTGGACGCCCATTACCGCGTGGCCCGGGGACTCCCGTCCGCTGCAACGTGACTGGCCGATTCCGTACGGGGCGGGGGAAGGACCCGCGGCACAGGCACGTGCCGGGAGTCCGGACAGGCAAGCGAGCGACTTTTCTAGACCGGCGACTCCCTGGAGCATGGAATCCCCACGTCGTGGAGCAGCACCATCTCGCCAAGGCCGATGGACGATGGCTGCGGTCGCCGCTGCCACCATCGCGGTCGCCCTGCTTCTGACCTTGCCGACGAGCGCGGCGGCGTCGCCAACGGCGGTCTTCAAGTTCGCCCCGCCCTATGCCGGGGCGACCCCCTACGATCAATCGCACCACACCCGGTCCGGGTGCGGCGGAACCTTCGTTTTGGGCACACCGCCGGCGTTCAACCTGACCAAGGGCCTCGCCCAATGGAGCATGGGAACCTCCGTGAGTGCGTGCTCGAACGGGACCGCCGGAACGGCGAAGGAGTTCGTTCGGTCTGGACTTACGGACCTGAACTTTACGGCGGCGACCACCGGCGTGTACAACGTCACGGCGCACTGGGTCACGAACGGGACTTTTTTCTACTCGCTTCCCCCGACCGGCTATTCGGCGAGTTACCACCTCCAGCCGGTACTGTGCTTGATCGATTGGGCTGCGGCGACGAGCCACTGCGGGATGGCCCCGGCCAACAAGCTGACCGTCACCTCCGGGAACGGAACGGTGACGATCACCTACTCGGTCGTCCAGCTCCTTCGAAACTCCGCGGTGACGGCCGGGACCGTCTACGGAATCGAGGCCTACCTGTACGCCTTCGTGACCGTCTCATCGTCGAACGGGGTCATTTCGGGGATCGGGTACGGCTCGCTGAACATGGCCGGTTCCTCGGGCGGGTACCTCACCCACGTGAAGGTCTTCCCCTAAGGTCCCTCGCGCGAACCCCTTCCTGGCGCGGAAGCGCCCCCCCGACCTCGGCGGGCGCGCGGTGTCAGTAGAACCCAGCGCCGACCATGCAGATGGAGGTCAGGATCAACAGAACGGCGGTGAGGACCGCCGTCAGACCGGCGAGCCGCAACGTCTTCGGAAGCTCGGGCGACGATTGATGGGCTCCCGAGGCGAGCATCTCCCGGACGAGTCGAACCGCCTTCATCTGGATGGGGGCGGCGATGAATTCGGCGACGACGAACGCCGCCAGAGCGAAGGCGACGCCGGCCGAGAGGATGATCCCGTACGAAGTCGACGGGGACAGGAGGGAGAGTCCGCCCATATTGTAGAGGAGGAGCGCTCCGAAGACGATCGTGAGCCCCGCGAAGATCTGGAAGAACCGGACCACCCCGGGGACCACCTTGACCAGGAATTCCCCGGAGCTCGCCGGGGACAGCTTGCCGAGGGCGGGACCGACGACGAAGGCGAACACAACGCCGCCCCCCAGCCAACAGATCGCCGAGATGACGTGACCCCACGCCAGAATCCACGTCCCCAACATCTCCAAGTTCCTGGGGCGTCCGAGTCGGTTTTGGGGATAACGTAGCCGAGTCGCCGCTGGCGGTCTGCCCGACGTGCCGTCCTTCCCGGATTCAGCGTCCGGGAAACCTATCGGTGCGACGATCCGCTTGGGAACCCTTGGTAACCCTCAGGGCCGGCGTGCGGGGTGGCCGGGCGCCGCGCGGGAGCTCACGGGGGCGGCGTGCGCCATCGCCGCCGAGCGACGAGAGCCGTACCGACCACGCCCAAAATCACCCCGAGCGCCAGGATTCCGACCGCCAGAACGAGCGGGCTGCACGCGAGCCCGCATCCGGCCGGGGCGCCCTGGCTCGTAGCATTGGCCGTCGTCGTCCCGTTGACGAAGGGCAGGTACCCCGATCCGACGGTCAGGTTCCACGCGGCGATCGTGAACAGATAGGTCGAATTCGGAGCGAGGGAGGCGACCGTGAATGCGGAGAGTGGACCACCCAGCGAAACGGTGGTATTCGTCGTGCCGGGGTGCTGACGGTGGTACTCCAAGCTGACGTTGTCAAATCCGGCGGCCGGCAGAGTCCACGCCAGCGAGATGGAGGTCGCCGAGACCGTGGTCACGTGCAGCCCGCTCGGCAAGTCGGGCACGCCCGAGAGGGTGGTGGCCGTGGCACAGTTGCTGGAAGAACTGGAACCGGACGCGCTCCAGGCGACCACGGAAGCCGAGTACGCCGTTCCGCCCAGCAAGCCCGTCGAG
>JAKIVT010000160.1 GCA_022750415.1 Thermoplasmata archaeon | reverse complement strand
ACGTTCACCGCCTCGAACCGGTACGTGACCTCGGACGACATCCCCAGGAGGGCGAGGTTGGGCGCGGCCTGGTAGTACTTGATGAAACCCTCCTCCTCGAGGCGACGGAGCCGGACCCGGACCGTCTTCTCGTCCAACCCGAGCCCGTGGGCGATCCGTCGCCGTCCGGGCGTTCGGTTCGGCAGGACGGTTTCGGGCGGCCCAGAGATCGCCAGGGCGCAGAAGATCCGGATGTCCTGCGCGTCCATCCTGAAGGCGCCATCCGAGACGAGGCCACTCTATAGAAGCGATTCCTCGAATGACTCCGGGTAGGCTCGGGAGTCACCGGAGCGGCGGGGACCACCCGGCGCAACCGACCTTCCCGGATGCGGGAGCGCGCGGCGGCGAATGTCGGACGGTGAACACCCCGACGCGGGGGGACTCCCCTCTCGACTCCGAATTCGAGGCCGTCCGATGGCGCGTCGCGCCGAAGGGAGCCCACGGGAACTTGGGGCGAGTGCGGTTGTCGGGATTCGAACCCGAGTAGGTAGCTTGGGAAGCTACCGTCCTAACCGCTAGACCACAACCGCGCGACGGGGCCGACCGACAGCGGGTATTGAGCTTTTTCCGAATCCGTCAGAGCAACAGGCCGACGGACTCCGAAGGGATCGCCGGGGCGCTCGAAAGGACGTCGGCGTTCGTGACGAGCGATTCCCCCTTCCCGCTCGCGAATCCCGCTTCCTGCAGGACCCGGCGGGCCCGGGCGATGTCGTCCGTCGCGATGGCGGCGAGGCTCTGGGCGCCGTCGCGGGCGACGAGGATGGCGATGCTCTCGACGTTCACCTTCGAGGCGGCGAGGATGTCGAGGACCTTGAGGAAGCTCCCGGCCCGGTCCTCGAGGTGGACGACGATCGTGTCGTGGCAATCGACCGTGAACCCGGCGTCCTCGAGGATGGTCATGGCCCGGTCCGGGCGGTCCGGGATCAGCCGCACGCTCGAACGCGCCCCGGCCGAGTCGAGCGAGATGGCGGCGATGTTGATCCGCTGCTCGGCCAAGAGTCGGGCGACCCGGGCAATCTGGCCCGGGCGGTTGGGCATGCGCAACGCGATTTCCTTGAGGGACATGGACCGCGAGTTCCAGAGTCCGGAGCGCCCGCCGCCCAAAACGATTTGGTCCGTACCGGCGCCGGCGGCCGGTCCGTCGCGGGAGGCCCGGCCCGAGTCTCAGGGTGCCGACGGCCCGGGCGCCCGCCGAAAGTGGAGGAAGACGGCCCCGTCCGGGAGGGGTTTCGCCTCGACCACCTGGAAGTCCTGGCGGCCGGGGGCCCCCATCGGGACGAAGTCCCCGGGGTTCTCGGGGTCGTCGACCACGTGGAAGAGGGGCTTGCCCCGGCCGAGGAGGGTCGGAAACATGTTGATCAGGAGCTCATCGACCAACCCCCGGTCCAAGAACGCTTGGAGAAGCCTCGGCCCCCCTCCCAGGGCGATGTCCTTCCCGGGGAGCGACTGGAGGCGGGCGATCTCGACGCCGATGTCCCCGCCGAAGACCCGCGAGTTCGTCCAGCCGGCCGTCCGCAAGGTCCTCGAGATCACCACCTTGTCGGCCCGGTCGCAAAACCGGGAGAAGGCCCGTTCCCACTCCCCGGCGTCGGGCGCGTCCTTCCGGGCAGGCCAGTGGCCATACCATTTTTCGTAGGCGATTCGACCGAGGATCAGAGTATCGATGGACTCCCTCCGCGGCTCCCACATGGGGTCCTCCTGATCGCCGGTTCCCGCATCATTTTCCTTGCCGTAGAGGGGGAATTCGGCCACCCCGTCCAGCGTCATGAACATCATCGCCAGCACCTTCCGCATCGGGTCCTTCGGACCGCGCTTGCTCGCGCGGACTCCCCGCGAAAACGGCCGCTCTTACAAATAGGCCGGAAATTCGGGGGCCGAGCAGCTGGATGGATCGCCGTCGGTCCGCCCGTTTTCCCGGGGCGAGGGTTCGGAACGCCGTTGTGCTCGGCCGTGAACATTGATCCCTCCTGTGAAACACGATCCCTTCGCCTGGCACCAAACACCCGCTCGCTTGATTTCCTCACCCAGCAGGGGACCCCGACCCTACGAGCTACGGTCCAAGCCGCGATCTCAGACGATTCGGGCAGCCGCCGAGGGCGGGATCGTCAGGACACCCGCCCTCCGATGCGTTCCTTCGGCGGTGCGATCGGCTCGGGGAAGCCAATCGCGGGACCCCGGTCAATCCCGCAGGCCCAACCTCGGATATCCTCCGGCAATGGGCGAGGAGGACGCTGACGAGGCCCCAGAATCCCAAGGGAAACGGCCGAGAGGCCCGCATGGGTCACACGGAGGGCATAGATACCGGAGCCACGGTGGCCATACGGCACCCGGATGCTCGAGCCGATCGAGACCCTCCGCGTTGCGGAAGCATTCCAGCAGGACATTGGAATGGGGACAGCTCGCCTCGACGCGGGGACGCGTACGCGCCTCGGCGTTGGCGTGGGTGACGTGGCAGAAATCAGGGGTAAGAAGACCACCGGAGCAATCGTAATTCGGGCTCAGCCGGACGACGAAGGAAAGGGCCTGACTCGAATCGAGGCAATGATCCGGCGGAACGCGGGAGTCGCGATTGGGGGCACGGTCCGATTGGGCAAGATCACGCCCCCTCCGGCCGATTCAATCTCCATCGCACCGATTCGTTCCGGCTCGGCGAAACGGGACCTCGGTCCAGGGCTGGAACAATTCGTGGGCAAGGCCCTGCTCGGGCGGCCCTTCGTCTCGGGCGACGTCTTCCTGATTCCCGGAGCGTTTCTGGAAGGTTCGATCCTGGTGTTCCGGGTCGAGCTCGTCAAGCCGGAGACGATTGTTCAGATCGCGCCGAGCACGTTGATTACGATTCTCGACGGGATGGTCATGGATTAGAACTCAGACGCGTCGTGCTCCGAGCCTATTTATACCGGGAGCCGGCTAAATTCTGCTTGCTTCAGGCGTCCCGCCCGAAGTCGGTCCGTCATGGGGGATCCTTCCGCTCCACTTCGTCGACGGCGGTATCGCCGCCGGATCCGACGGAACTCCCAAGGGGTCGTCGCGGTGATCGGCACCCTCCTCGCCCTCCTGGTCTTCTTCGCCCTCTTCGGGGTCTTCCTGACCCAGTATCTTCCGCTGTGGATGAACGAGAACGAGGTCACGTTCACCGACCAGGCGGAGACGTCGATGGCCGAGCTGAAGTCGGACATCGACCTCCAGGCGGCGCTCCAGGCGCCTCCCGTCTTCCAGACCGCCTTCACGATGAATTCCCAAGGGGTT
>JAKIVT010000016.1 GCA_022750415.1 Thermoplasmata archaeon | reverse complement strand
GGCGGTTGTTCGCCGAGGGGAGCGCCGCGTGAGTCCGCGACTCTCCGTCGTGCTCGTCCGGCCGAAAGAGGACGGGAACGTCGGGGCCGTCGCGCGGGTCGCGCGCAACTTCGGCGCCGACCAGCTCTACTTCGTGAATCCGCGGGCGTCGCTGGGGTTCGAGGCCCGTCGGCGAGCGATGGGCGGGATCCCGCTCCTCAAGGCCGCCAAGGTCGTTCCGGACCTGGAAGCGGCGACGGCCTCGGCGGACTTGGTCGTGGGAACGACGGACCTCTCCACCGGCCGTTCGGCGTCGTACCTTCGTCGCGCGGTGTCCCCGGAGCGGCTCGGGGAAATGCTGCTCCCGCTCGAAGGTTCGGTCGCCGTGGTGTTCGGGCCCGAAGACAATGGGCTCGGTCGCGAAGAACTCGCCCGCTGCGATCTCCTGGTCCACATTCCCGCCCGGCGGGACTTCCCCACCCTGAATCTGTCCCACGCCGCGGCGATCGTGCTCTACGCCGTGCATCGGGCCCGTGGGTCGGACGACCCCGAGACCACTCCCGCGCCGGAAGTGCTCCGGCTGCGGGGCTCGGAGAAGGAGCTCTTCCTCCGGCGCGTCGAGGAGCTTGCGGCGAAGGCGGGATACCCGCCCCACAAGCGGCACGGGCTCGGTCTCCTCTGGCGGAGGGCGCTCGGACGGTCCACCCCGACCGAAGCCGAGTATCGGATGCTCCTCGGATTCCTCAAGAGCGTGGAACGCTGGGCGGGGAGGTCGCATGGTGGACGGTAACGAGTGGCTGAGGGTGCGCGGCATGGGACGAGAGCGGTTCGCGGGCCATCTGGCCGAGTACCTCGGTACGCTGGGGTACACGGTCGAACGGACCGACACGACCGAGCCATCGATTAGCGTCGTCTCCGGCGAGCTAAAGCGAATGAACCCGGCCGTGCCCGACGTGGCGCGGACGCTCCGGTTCACGATCGTCCCGACCTCCGGCGGCGCCGCCGTCGTCTGGAGCGCGCCCGTGACCGTCCCGGCGGTCGACCGCGGTCGCCTCGACCGACTCGCCCGGGAAATCGGCCAGCACCTGGAGCGCTCGGTGCTCACCGAGAGCCACGCCACCGCGAAGGTGAGCCGAGCCCCCGACCTCCGGATGCCCTGGGAAGCGCCGGCGTAGGCCGCCGAACGGGCGCCGACACGGACCGCCGGAACGCGGTCCGGTGGGGTCCTCGGCCAACGCTCGCCCCGGGCGGAGCGGCCGCCTGTGGTGGTCCCGATTCTAATACTCCTCCCGGGCATGTCGATACTAGCGCGTTCGCAGCATGGAACACGATACGTCGTTGGGAACCGAGGTGCGTCTTCGCCAGAGACGGAGCTCGGAGCAGGAGCCCGATCCCGTGCTCCGTCACGGTCGCCCCCCCCCGTCGGTCCGCCGCGAGCGCCCGGAGGCGCGTCGGTCCCGCGGGTGGGCATCGAGTCCCCTGGCTTCGGACGCGGACAGCCTCGCCGCGAGCCTGCCGTTGTTTCTCGTCGGAGCCGGTTGCGCCGGGTTCGGGTTGTTCGTCCGGATCAACAACTCGCACGCGGTGATCGACAGAATCCCGTTGTGGCTCCCGTTGGTCGCCATCGGCATCATTGCGCTCATCGGCGGTACCCTTTCGTTCTTCGCGACGGCCGGCGGGGCGAGCGAAGAGGACCCGGCGTCGAGTACCCGATGGACTCCCCCAGCCCGATTGCCGGCTCGACCCGCGATGACCCGCTCGCAACGGGATGAACCGCCCATGGCTCCGCCGGCCATCCCGTCTCGGGTGCGCCCCCGGCCGAGTAACGGCCCGGCACCCGTCCGGCCGGGCGTCGCGAGGCCCGTGTCCGCCCTCCGCCCATCGGCCCCCTCCGCGAACTTCGCCACAGAGCCGGAGCCGTCGGACGACTTTGGTTCCCCCGAAGGGCCAGACCCGAGTTCGGACGACTCCTCCTCCCTCCTCAGCGAACTCGATTCGATCGACATGGACCTTCACCCGAGCCGGGCGGACTCCGTTCCGCCGAGGGCGGCGGCGCCGACCCCATCGTCGCTGGATGCCGACGCCGACTCCATCGAGGCCGTCCTCGCGGACCTCTCCGAGGAACCGAAACAACGGCCCGTCGCGCCCCGTCCGCCGCCCGCGAGGTCCGGCCAATCGGGCCCTCGACCGGTCGCCCATTGTATCGAGTGCGGCTCCCCGATCTCGGCCTCCGGAGACGCCCGTCAGTGCCTGGGATGCCAGGAGCCGCTCTGCGCCGAATGTCGGGGACGGTCGTCGGCCGAAGGCAAGCCCGGCCTCTGCGTGTTCTGCTCCGTATTGGACGAGTTCCACCCGAAAGCGGCCGGCTCCCCGTTGTCGAGCAGCGAGCGAACCTGAACCGGGCGCGAATGCCCCCTCGGCGGCGGGAGAGTCCCCAGGACTGAAACCGAGTCCCCGGGGAAATTCGAGCCGACGGTCTTTCCATCCAGACCCCGGCCGACGCGGGACTCGAGGGCGATCACCAGCGGTCGGGGGGGACCGGCTCGGCGGAGCCCGGGTCCGCTTCCCGCGAGGAAGCGAACGAGGGCGGACTTGTGCCGAGTGGAGGAAGGGGTTGGGAGGGTCCGCCCCTCTCGGGGCGTCCCTGCCTAGTCGCCCGTAATCCCGACGTCGGACGTCGTGGACGACGCGGACGAGCCCACTTCGTAGAACACGTTCGTGGTGATCGCATGCCCGGACGTCGTCGTCAGTTGGACGGAGAAGAGGACCGGGGCGTTGGGTCCGACCGTGACGGCGAAGGCGTCGATCGGGTTCACGAAGAGGGCGGTTCCCGGGAAGGAGAGTTCTTCGAACCAGTCGGGAGTGGCTGTCTGACAGGCCACCTGGCCCGCAATGAACGCGTTCGCCGTCGGGCCGGCCGAAGAGACCGTTCCCGTCGTCGTGCACGCCGAGGCCGTGGTCCAGACGAGATTGACCGAGGGGACGCCCGTTGCGTAGGAGGTGCCGATCGCGGACGTGACGCTGTACGCGTTCTGGCCACCGGTCGTGACGGTGGATACAAACGACGCCATCGCGAGCCCCGCGATCAACGCCATCATCGCTACGATCGTACCTGCATAGACGCTTCTCCGGCGCAGATTGAGTCCCATTTTGTTGCCTCGCACCGGCGGCTGTCGGTGTACTGTATCGCTCGAGTCGAGTGGTATAAGAATCCCTACGCCGCAACTGAAGGGTGGGTCGACGGAGGGGCGGTCCGTCCCCGGATTCCGGAACGCCGCCGCGGGACGCAGCCCGGCTGTAGGGGCCGGAAGGAGTCCGGGGAACTCGACCCGTGGCGCGCTCACCGCGGTCCACCGCATGGATGGGAATCTGCGAGCGCTGCGGAGGGCCCCTCGCCGACGGCGCAGGCTTACACTTATAATGGGGCCGAAAGTCCCCCGCCGCCGCCCATGACCCAGTCCGCCTACCGATACATGTCCATCTCGTTCCGCCGCACTCTCGGCGAGGAGGGGGCCGCGCTCCGGCACGAGCGGCTTTTGACGTGGCGGCGGCAGCATACCGTCACCCGCCTCGCGCATCCGACGCGACTCGACCGGGCCCGCGCGATCGGCTGGAAGGCGAAGGAAGGGTTCATCGTCGTGCGCGTCCGGGTTCGCCGCGGCGGCCAGCGCAAGCGGGCGATCATCGCCGGCCGGCGCCCGAAGCGGAAGGGAATTCTTCGGATGACCCTCGCGAAGAGCGTCCAGCGGATCGCCGAAGAGCGGGCCCAGAAGCACTACCCGAACCTCGAGGTTCTCAACTCCTACTGGGTCGGCGAGGACGGGAAAGAGAAGTTTTTCGAAGTCCTCTTGGTCGACCCCGCCCACCCCCAGATCATCCACGACCGGCAGCTCGGCTGGATCGTCGGAGCGCCCCACAAAGGTCGGGTCTTCCGTGGACTCACCCGCGCGGGCCGCGAGGGTCGCGGGCTCCGGTGGAAGGGGAAGGGTACGGAACGGATGCGACCGTCCCGCGCGCGGAACCGCCGCGATATTCGCCGCACGCAAACGAAGGTCATCCCGTAGGCGCGTGCGCCGACCGGGTCACCCGGAACTCTCGCCGACGCCGTCCTCGATCGGAGTTCCGGCCTCGACCGCGGTGCGCCGGGCCCAGCCGTTCAGCCCCTCGACGTGGACGACCTCGCCGCGGAGGACCCGCGCGAGCCGCCGCCGATACTCGAGGTCGATCCCCACCGCCTCCGCCTCGAGGAATTCGCGCAGCTTCCGCGCAAGTTGTCCTCCCGCGGAGTCCCAGTCGGTGAGGACGATGACCCGCCGACCGTCGCGCGACAGCCGAGCGGCGAGCTCACTCATCGTCCGGCCGGCGTGCACGAGTTCGATCGGGCCCTCGAGTCCGAGCGCGCGGAGGGAGCGGCGGTCGCGCTCTCCCTCGACCAGGACGACGGCGCGGCCCCCCTTGGTTTCGTCGCGGAGCTTCCCGAACAGCCGGACGAACTCCGGCCAGGCCGTCGCCCGGGCCGTCGTCTCCGCCATGGGACCGCCAGCGCCCGTCGTGCGGGCGTCACCGCCCGGGGACTCGGCAAGCCCTTTAGGCTCGACCCCCTCCGAGGGTCGGCCATGCCCGACCCGTACACCCAACTCCTCGAGTGGCGACGGGCCGAGGGGGCGGCGCGGGGGCTCGCGAAGCTGCCACTCGAGTTCTACGAATCGACCCAGGCGTACCTGGCCGACGTTCGGAAGACGTTCGAGTCGGAGCTTCGGGAGAACCCGAGCGGGAAGAAGGGCGACCTCGCGCGTCAGACCCACTCCCGGGCGAGCCAGGTCGCTCGGGATATCGTGGAAGCCCGAATGTCGAAGATCCTGAGCGTCGCGTTCCAGGGGTCCATCGGAGGTTCGAGGGACGTCCCGAACGCGCTCCCCGAAGAACGGCAACTGTTCGACCAACTGTCCCGCGTGCTGCGAGGGCACCGCACCACGGTCGCACCTTTCCTCGAGCCATCGAGTCCCCTGCCGATCCTTCCCGGGCCTCCCGCCCCCTCGATGGCCGGTGCGACCACGGCACCGAGCGTGTCGGCTGCGAGCGCCGTCGTGCCGACGGTTCCCCGGCTCACGTATGTCCGGGTCCTGAAGGACGGACCCGCGGTCGAGATTGGCAAGGAGACCATCGAGCTGCGCGCCGAGGACGTCCTCGCGCTCCCGGAGGAGCGGGCGAAGCTGCTCGTGCAGAGCGGGCTCGCCGAGATCGTCCGTCGCGACGAGCGACCGATTACGACGTAGCGGCCGGGCTTGGGCCGGGCGCCTCGAGCTCGAGGGCGTAGAACGTGTCGAAGCCGAACAGGAGATTCTTCGCGGCGAGCCGGATCCGCACCCCTTCCTCCGCCGTCTCGGCCCGGTCCACCGCGGATTCGAGGAGGGGGCCGAACCCCCACTCCCCGAGGGCCATCGACTGGCGCTGGAACGCACGCTCGCGAAGCCCCGCGCGTCGCGCGGCGGAGCGAATCCGGGTGAAATCAACGAACGCGCTCAGGTCGGCGCTCCCCGGTGCCTCGAGCGGCTCGACGGGTTGGTGCGCGCGGACGGCCGCGAGCGTACCGCGCGGATGCCCGCGTACGAGTTCGTCGCTCCCCGCCCCGTAATCGAAAAAGATCGCCACTCCCTCGGCGAGGGAATCCCCGACCTCCCGGACGAACCCCTCGGCCCGTTCCAAGAGCTCGGCCCTCGTTCCCACCTCGGCGTCGGGGAATGCATCGCCGGGGATCGACGCGGCTCCCTCTCCCTCGGCCCAGTCCCATCGGTCCCCGGTCCACCGTACTCCGAGTTCTCGCCACTCTCCGGCGGCCCGGACGACCCGTCGGAACGGCTGGGCGTCGAGGAACTCGTTCCCCACCACGGCGCCGACCACGGCCCCTTCGCCGCCGAGCGACGGTGCGAAATCGAAGTCGACGGCCGTGCCCGCCCCGTCGCGGCGGACCCGCTCCGCCAGTGCGGAGCGGATGTGCGCCGAGCGCTCCACGAACGTCCAACGCCACCGGGGTCCGTCCGGGGGCAGACCGCGGGCGGTGTCGAGGGCGAGTGTCCCGTCTCCAGGCCCCACCTCGATGACGCGGAACGGTCGCTTCGCCCCGATACGTTCCCGCTCGGCCAGGAGCCGGCGGGCCAGGGTCGCACCAAACAACGGCGACGCATGGGCGGCGGTGTAGAACGAACCGTGTCGCCCGAGAGGTGCGGTCGCGGAATCGTAGAACCCGCCGGGGGAGTAGAGGGCGATCTCGACGAACCGGTCGAAGCGGAGGAGGCCCCCGTCGGCAGCGGCCAGGAGCCGCGACTGGACCTCGGGGGGGCCGAGCGCCGCGGCCATCGGTGGTTCAACCGATGTAGCCGAGGTCTTCCCGGGCCGCCGGCGCGGGCGCGTCGGGTGGGCGCTGCTCGGCCTCGTGGATCTTCTGCGCGATCCGGTCGATCTCCTTCGCCTTCCCTTCCAGGTCGGAGAAGTCGATCGGCACGTCGAGGATCTTCGCGAGGACCTTCAGGACCGCTTCCGCGCTCCGGGGGTCGACGAAGTACCCGCTCGTCTCGCCCATCAGGCAGACGCCGTGCATGTCGTAGAGCCGACCGAGGCCGAGGAAGAGTCCGGAAGCGCCGATGAGCCCGCCGCCGGGGTCGTTGCGAGAGAACACCACGCCGTACTTCTTCATCGCCTCGACCCTCTCCGGGGAGGTCGCGGCCCCAAGAACCCGCGGAACCTCGATGACGCGCCCCTGCGCGAACCCAGCGAGGGTGTACAGTTCCTTCGTACCGAGGTCGTGGCAGACGGAGAGGACCCGCTCGGTGAGCTCGTACTGCCCTTCCGGGGAGATCCCCTGATAGTCGCCGCTCAGGATCAGGAGGTCGTGCTGCTTTGGGCCGGCGGCCTTTCGGTACGACAGTTCCTGGGAAACGAGGCGGGTGACCCCCTCCTCGCTGACGTACACCTGGGGCGGGAAGAACTTCGAGTAGATCGTGGCGAGCGGCTTGGCGCCGAGCTTCTCTTTCAAGTAGTCCGCGGCCAATTTGCCGACGTTGCCGACTCCGGGGAGCCCCTCGACGAGTATGGGGTCCTTGAGTTGGACCTTCTCGACCCATCGGATGTGAACATCGTCCATGATGCGACCTAACGGTCCCGGACCGGGCCGGCCCTAGATAACAGCACGCTAACTTCGCCGACTGGCGGTGGCCGTGGGTTCCGTCGCGACCACGGTGAGGCCGGTGCCGGTCATCTTGGCCGGGAGAATCCGCGTGCGCTCCGGGTGGTTGCGGATCTTCCGGATCGCGAGCGTGTGCTCATACGACTCGCCGCGGGGACGCGCGCTGAGTTCGATGACGAGGTCGGCCATGTCCTCGAGCGGGCCGGAGATCCGCCGTTCGTGGAACTCTCCCTGGACCACGAGGAGCGCTTGTCCCCCGAGCTCCTGGGCCCGGTGGCGGATCTGCCGAACGACCGTCATCACTTCCGTCGGCTCGAGCACCTCGAAGAAGAAATCCAGCGAGTCGAGCACCAGGCGGAACCGGCCATCGAGTGCGGCCAGGTCGGCGAGGAGCCGACTGATCATGTTGTAGGTCGTCGGCGTCGGCGGCTTCGCCTTCGAGCCGTCGAGGTCGGCGAGCTTCAGTCCCCGCTCCCGGAGCTGCGAGACCTCGAGGGAATGGACGAGGACGTTGCGGAAGTACTCCTCCGAGAGGTTGACGATCTGCACCCCGTCGGGGTCCCAGCCGAAATCCCGGAACGCCCGGTGGACGTCCTCGGTCCGCTCGTACGTCGTGTAGTACAAGACCGGAGACGCGCCGACCATCGCTTGCGCGAACTGTTTCGCGAACAGCGGGGTTCCGGAGCCCGAGTGGCCGACGAGGAGGCCCAGCCAGCCGGGCGGCATGTAAGGAAAGAGCTCCGTGTCGAGCTCGCGGATCCCGAGGATGCTCTGGTCGTCGGGCATGGGGTTACTGCCGCCCCCGGACGACCTCGATCGATTCGTCGACTACGAGGCCGAGCATCTGGTTCAGCTCGGAGCCGGTGTCCTCGCTGACGACGAGCAGGACGGTGAGCACCTGCCGACTCTTCAGATTGTTCACGAGGATATGGAAGAACTCGGAGAGGAGGTCCTGCGGATTGTGGATGGCAAGCGAGTTCACGGAGTCGATGACCAGGATCTGCCGCGGGCTGGGATGCTTGCGGAGCAGGTACTCGATGCGGAGCATGATGTCCTCCAGCATCCGGGGCGACTCGACGTACGTCGCGTTCGGGAGCGGGTCCCGGTAATTCATCATGATGTGGCTGATCGCATCGACGAACGAGAGCCGGGTCGGGTCGACGTCGAGCGCCTGGGCCAGCGACCAGACGAGCGACGCGGGGTTCGTGACGGAGACGTAGATCGTGTGCGCGTTCGTCTCGCTCCCGACGTCGCGCAGCGTCGCGTTCAGGACGGCGAAGTAATCGTCGGCGTATTCCCGCGGATTCAACCGGATCGCCACCGCCGAGCCACCGGCCAATTGCCGGAGCCGCTCGCCGATCTCGTCGTCCGGCGCCACGCTAGGTCTCCTGCCGGCCGCCCTTCAGGTGGGGCGCCATCAAGAGCCCGATCGGGGTGAGTTCCATGACGTACTGCGCCCGGGAGTGGGACGTGCCGCGCATCTTGACGACCTGGAGGATTCGGAGGATGTCGCCCTGCCGGCGGGCGTTGCCGAGGAGGATGACGCCGTCGACGATCGCCTCTTCGACGCCGTGCAGGGAGTACCGCCCCGCGCTTTGCCCGATCTCCGAGACGAGGAGGGTCGTGCACCCGAGGAGGGTGAGGCCCTGCGAGAGTTTCAGCATGAAATCGCGGATCCGCTCATCGCGCCGGATCCGGTAGCAGACCGAGGTGAGGGAATCGATGATGACCCGGTGGGCCCCGACTTCCTTCGCCAAGTCGAGGAACGCCTTGAGGAGCAGGTCGATCTCCTCGACCGTCAGTTCTTCGTGGTTGAGGCCGAGACGGTCGTAGATCAGGGGGACGTCGACGAAGACCAGCCCTCCCGAGCTGACCAGTTCCTGCCGGAAGAACTCGAACGTGGAGAGGTTCTCGATCAGCTTGGCCGACGCCTCGGTCACGGAGAGGAACAGGGTTCGTTCGCCCTTCTCCGCGCCCCGGACGAGGAACTCGAGGCAGAGGGTCGTCTTGCCGGTCCCGACGCTCCCCGCGACGAGGACCAGGTTCCCCCGGGGGATCCCCCCGCCGAGGATGTTGTCAAGCCCCTCGATCCCGGTGACGCATCGCTCGCGGAGCGAGCCGACGTCCGTCGTATCGGGCTTCACCGCGGACGCCATTCGGTGAAACAAGGCAACCCCGCCCCTAAAGTCCTTTTTGAGCTCCGGAACCCGCCGACGTCGTTCGGAGACGCTCCCAGCGCCGGTCGGCCTCGACGAGTTCCTCCGGGCCGACGCCGGGGCCCAGCAGGGCCGCGACCCCGTCCCGGCGGACCGTCCAGATTCTCCCGACCTCCGAGTTCCGGACCTCGAGCGCCCCGGCGGAGGCGAGACGCTGGCCGGCCGCGCGCACGGTCGCGCCCGACGGATCGGCCACTTCCCGGAGCCCATCCACGCCCACCGTGAGGACGTCGGCCTCCCCGGCGGCGAGGAACCCGGCCCATAGGACCAGCAGGACCGCGCGGAGGGGGTCGATCGAACTCGACGTCCCCCTCGATTCTCCGAGATCGTCCGCGGCGGGCGCCGCCGCACCCGGGGGGTCGCTCCACAGCGTTCGGCATTGCTGCCACACCGAGCTCCAGCGTTCCGGCTGAGGCCGGTCCGGCTCGAACGGCAGCCGAACCCAGCCCACCTCTCTCCCCTTGCCGATCAGGACCGCGGCCTCGCCTCGACGGAGGCCGAGGACCGTTTCCGCCCCCAGGTCCGGCGCCCACCTCGCCACTTCCCGCGCATCCTCCGGGGACCCGCGAAACACGACGAGGTCGGCGGAGTTGGTGACCGCCGCCTCGCGGACGGATTCCGGAAGCGAGGCGAGCGACTGGGTGGCCGCCCAGAGGTGAACGTTGAAGCGGCGCCCGAGGCGGAAGAGCTCGAGAAGGGCGTCATTGGCGTACCACTGGAGTTCGTCGGCGACAACGAACGTTTTCGCCGCTCTCCGACGGGCGATCAATCCGAGCCAAAGGAGCGCGAGGTGGACGGAGAGAAGGGTGCGGGACGCGGCCTCCCCCACCTCCGTCGCGTCGCCGCTCACGATGACGATGCGGCCGGCCTCGACGGCCTCGGCGACGGAGAATCGTGCCCCTCGTGCGGAGAGCATCCGGGCCAGCACCGGATTTCCCACAACTTCTCCCAGAACTCGGCGCGCACCGTCGACCTCCTCCGGCCGGTGCCGGACGCGTTCGGCGAGGGCTTGCACGGCCGCCTCGGCTCCGGGGGGCACCCCCCGGAGAGGGCCACCGGCTCCGGCGAGAAGTGCCAGTGCCTCTCGGAGCGTCCCTCCCGGATAGTCCGCGGCCGCACGGAGTGCGAGCGTGAGCATCTCCTCGACCCGCGGGCCCCAGAACGGTGAATCGGCGTACCGACCGACCCGGACCCTCCGAAGTGCCTGCACAAGGTCGCCGAGAGCGCGATCCCCATTCGGCGGGCCGGCGGCCACTGGCGCGAGCGCGTTGACGCCGACCGGTGAACACGCCGGCGAAATCCACACCACGCGCGGAAGTTCCGAGCGGGGCAGTCGGTCGAGGAGTCTCCGCGAGGTGTCTCCGATCGGGTCGAGAAAGACCACTCCGCCGACGGCGGCGGCGCGGACGGTCAGTTGCACGAGAAGGGAACTCTTTCCCATCCCGGTTTCGCCGAGGAGCAGGAGGTGCCGGCCCTGCCGTTCCTCCATCGGGAGGGCGCAAACGCGACCGGAGACGGTCCGCCCCAGCGGGAGGCTCCGGCCGCGGCGTTGGCCCGACCACTCCGGATCCGGAATTCGCAGGGCGGGAGAAGGGAACCACGGTGCCAGCTCGTCCAATGCGACGAAAATTCGCCGGGGCGACCGGTAGAACCACGGCGTGGCCCTGCGCCAGGCGATCCCATTGCCTCCGTCCTCCATCGCGGCCGAGCTGACAAGTCGGCCGAGGGATTCGGCGTCGCCCAGCGACCGGCCGACGAGTTCGGCGCGGAGGTCCCACAGGGGAGCGATGGAACGCGCGGCCCGCGCGTCGTCGAGCGTCCGGGCCGTTTCTGTCGGTGGGGGCGTTCTCCACCCCGGTGGTTGGGCCGACGGAGCCGACCCCACCGGGGCGTTCCGCTTCGGAGACCCAATCGGGCGAAATCTCCACTCGACGGCGGCTTTCGGAGGAAGGAGCCACAACGCGGCGACGACCGAGTCGGACCAGGGGGCGGCGAGGTCGGAGGAATGCCGGAACGGTCGGTCCACTCCGTGGAGCGCCCGGCCGACCGCACGGAGGGGCGGTCGACCCCTCAGGTCGGGAACCGCCGGGACCCAACTTCCGACAGGGTAGACCGGGAACAGCGCGCTGGTTGCCCACGAGACCGAGGCGCGGTCGGCAGCCTCGAGACGAACCGATGCCCGAGGGCCGGTACTCCACCGAAGGCGGATGTCGACCGGCCACCCCGCCGCCACGCGGAGCGCCGCTACGAGAGCGTCGTGAAACTTCTCGTGCCGTTCCGGCCGGACGGGGCGAGGGGCTCCCCGGTACTCCCAGAACCGACTCGGGACCGCAACGAGGTCCACCGGCCGCGGCACCACGGCCCGTTCGTCGCCGGCACTATGGGCGGTTCGTTCGGTCCGAACGGTGGAAGGTGCCGCCGGGATTCGGGCTCGCCACCGTAATGTACCGACCACCGTCGAGGAGACGGAGCATTCCGTGTCCTCGCTTGAGGATCATATCACTGCGCTTGAGGACGAGATCCGCAAGACGCAGTACAACAAGGCGACCCAGGGGCACATCGGTCGCCTCCGCGCGAAGATCGCCGTTCTCAAGCTCGAGCGGGAGGCCCGGGCGAAGGGGAAGGGCGGCGGGTCTGGCTACTCGGTCCGCAAGTCGGGTCACGCCACGGTGGGTCTCGTCGGGTACCCGTCGGTCGGCAAGTCCACGCTGCTGACACGGCTCACGGGCGCGGCGAGCGAAACGGGCGCCTACGATTTCACGACGGTCTCGATCATCCCCGGCATGCTCCGCTGGGGCGGGGCTTCGATCCAGATCCTCGACATGCCCGGGCTTGTTCCGGGCGCCGCCAAGGGCCGGGGGCGTGGCCGGGAAGTATTGTCGGTTGTCCGCTCGGTCGACCTCGTCCTGTTCCTCATCGACCCCGAGCACACCGACTTCACCGCGCTGAAGACCGAACTCGAGGGGGCCGGGGTCCGGATCAACACGCGCCCTCCGAAGATCGTCGTAACGAAGGCCGACCGGGGCGGACTGACGGTCTCGAGCACCGTGAAGCTCACCCATCTCGGAGGGGGGCTCGCGGCCGACATCGCCCGCGAGTTCGGTCTCCACAACGGCCAGCTCGTGTTTCGGGAGGACGCGACCGCCGACCAGCTCATCGACGTGCTCGCCGGCAACCGGGTCTACGAGCACGCGATCCTCGCGGTCAACAAGTGCGAGCTCCTGTCCCCGGCCCAGCGGGAAGCGCTGGCCGTGCGGCTGCTCGAATTCCATCCCCGGTTCATCTCGGCGAAGGAGCGGATCGCCCTCCCGGACCTAGTCGAGGCGATCGGCCACGCGCTCCAGTTCATCCGGATCTACGTCAAGCCGCCTGGCGAGGAACCGGACATGGACGAGCCCGTGATCCTCCGGAGGGGGCAGAAAATCTCGGACCTCCTGAAGCGGCTTCCGACTGAGCTCGATGCGGGGTTCAAGGCCTCGCAGGTGTGGGGAAAGAGCGCCCGGTTCCCCGGTCAGACCGTCGGGCGGGACCATCCGCTCGCCGACGAGGACATCGTCACGATCGTCGTACAGAGGGGCGTACGGGCCGGTTCGTAACCGGTCGCCCTTCCGTCGGGGGACTTCCTCCGGTCGGCCGCCCGCCGAGGAGGAAGTGCCGCTTGTGGTACGGTTCGAGGGACAACGTTTCCTCCACGTCGATCGCCCCTTCGAGTTGCCGAGTGGCATCCAGCAAGTGCTCACGCGCCGAGCGCTGACGGCCCATGCTCGCCGTCTTCAGCGCGATGACGACGGCCCCCGCCGGGCGCAGGAACCATCGGGCACTCGCGAGCCCGATCTCCACCTGGTCGGGCTGCGCCACATCGAGGTAGACCCCGTCGACCGGCGGGACGACGGGGAGATAGGCGAACGGGTCGCGGGCGTCCCCCAAGACGGGGCCGAGGTTCGGGTACCGCTGGGCGAGCGCCAGGAGACGGGCGAACGGTCGCAGACTCTTCTCGACCGCGAAGACGAACCCATCCATCCCGACGAGGTCGGCCACGTGGGAAGCGGTCGTTCCGGTCGACGCCCCGAGGTAGAGCCACCGTTCCCCCGACCTCGGAACGGGTCCCTCCCAGTCGTTCGCGAGCGCCGCTCCGAGTTTGCTCCTCGATGGGTCCCACCGGCGCAGCACGACTTCGTCGAGCGACGTGATCCGCTCGCCGTACACGGGCGCCGGTTCCCCGAGGGCCTCCGTCCAGTACGAATGGAAGTCTCCCTCTCGGCGGCGATACAGATGCTCGCCCCTCGCGACGAGAGAGGGTCGGTCCGGCTTCCTCACGCCCCCCTCCGTTCCAACTGCAAATGCCGCCGGTCCCGACGACGGACCAGACCCGCTGCCACGTCGGCTCGGGTGGTTCCATCGGCCCGGGCCGCGATCACCGCCATGGCGGCGAGGCTCCGCGCGTACGCGCCCTGCCGGTCGGGGGGCAAGGTGTCGAGCCCCTCCGCTCGGTAGAGAAGCCCGAAGCGAGGGCCGCGCCCTCCGCCGGGTCGCCGGCGCGAGCCGAGCAGTTGGAGGCGGGAGGAGGACATCCGCCCGAGCGGAGTCAGTCCGCCGGCGGCGGCGATCAATCGACCGGCGACCCGGGCGCCGACGACGCGCGAAAGGTTCGGGGCGACGGCCCGAGCGGACCCCTCGAGTCGGCGGACGAGGTCCGTGTGGTGCCGTTCGAGCGCGATCCGGTATTCGCTCCAGACGGCGGTGTAGTCCGCGAGCGGGCCCGAGGGCGGGCCGACGAAGCTCTCCCACGCGCCGTCGTCCCGACCCCGGGCACGCTCGAGCCGGTCCTCCTCCCGGGCGAGCGCGGTCACGGTCTCTTCCGGACTCGCGAGGGCCCGCTCGAGGGCAAGGCGGGATTCGGGCAGGATCGCGGCGCGCCATTCCGCCGACGAGCGCCGCGGCAACGCGCCCCGGGCACGGGCGAATTCCTTCACGCCGGCGAGGGGACGGGGGACCCCCGCCGAGCGGAGCGCCGCCCCGACGACCGGGTCTCCGGCGAGGACCGTCGGGGCGGCGGCGACCAACCGACGCAGCGCGCTCGGTTCCGGAATGTCCGTGGGGGACCGGACGGATTCGCTCGGGCCTTCGGCGGGACGCTCCGCCTCGACCACGCGCCACCGGCGGCCCTCCCGAAGGAGGACGGCGGGCGCCACGCGCTAAAACTCCTCGAGCGACTTCTGGAACCGGCGCCGCTCCTCGGGGACGTCGAGGGGGTAGCGCCCGGTCAGGCACCCCACGCAGAGGCCATCCTGCGGGATGCCGATCGAACTGACGAGGCCGGCCATGGAGAGGTAGTGGACCGATTCGGCGCCGATCACCTTCGCGACCTCCTCCTCCGTGCGGCCGCTGGCGACGAGCTCCTTGCGCTCCTTCATGTCGATCCCGAAATAGCACGGCGCGATGATCGGCGGGCAGCCGATCCGGACGTCGATCCGCTCCGCGCCGGCTTGGCGGACCATGTGGACGATCTCGCGGAGCGTGGTCCCCCGGACGATCGAGTCGTCGACGAGGACGACCCGCTTTCCCTTCAAGAGCCCCGGCACCGGATGGAGCTTCACGCGGACCTCCTCCTCGCGCCGTTTCTGGTCGGGTAGGATGAACGTCCGCTCGACGTACCGGTTCTTGATCAGGCCCTCGGCGTACGGGATCCCGGAGACCTCGGAGTAGCCGAGCGCTTGGGGCCGCGAGGAATCCGGAACCGGGATGACGAGCTCCGCGCTGGCGGGGGACTCCTTCGCCAGGGTCTGCCCGATCCGATGCCGGACCTCGTAGACCATCTTCCCCTCGACGACGGAATCCGGTCGGGAGAAGTACACCCACTCGAACATGCAGTGGGCCCGTTCCCCGACGTTGGTCATCCGGCTCGAGTGGAGCGTCTGGCCCTTGTCGATGATGACGACCTCGCCGGGGAGGATGTCGCGGACCAAGCGGCCGCCCATCAGCTCGATCGCGACCGACTCGCTCGCGATCGCGTAGCCGCCGTCGAGCGTGCCGAGCACCAGCGGTCGGATGCCGAGAGGGTCGCGGAAGGCCACGAGCCGCTGGCCGACGACCATCGCCACCGCGTACCCCCCGATGAGCTCCGTCGACGCCCGACGGATCGCCGCATCCAGGTCGCGGGTGCGACCGTACTCGAGGGCGATCATCTGCGCGATCGTCTCGGAGTCGGCGGAGCCGAGGAACTCGACGCCTTGCGCCTGGAGGCGCCGGCGGACCCGGTCGAAGTTGACGAGGTCGCCGTTGTGGGCGAGCGCCGCGTCCTCGTCGCCCAGCTTCACGACGAGCGGTTGCGCATTCTCGAGGTCGCTGCGGCCGGTCGTGGAGTATCGGACGTGCCCGATCCCGACGGAGCCGCGCAGCGATTCGATCGTCTCCTGGGTAAAGATGTCGTGGACGAGCCCCATCCCCTTGCGGTGGTGGAGGACGCCGTGACTGCTGGTGGCGATGCCAGCGGACTCCTGGCCCCGGTGTTGGAGGGCGCGGAGCCCCCGGTAGAGGTAGGGGGCGGCGCCCTTGCCGGTCAGGGAGACCCCCACGACGCCGCAGAGCTCGTGGGCCGGCATGACTCGGGGCGGTGCCTTTTTGGGGCTCCCGACCCGAGTCACCCGGTCGTGGGTCTTAAGGCGAGCGGATTCGGTTACCCGAACAGGGCCGAAAGTCCCTCGGCGGCCTCCTCTTCGGTGACCCCCTTCTCTTCCTTCTTCTCTTCTTCCTTCTTGCCGCCCTTCTCCTCCTTCTTGTCGGAGTGGGCGGGCGCGGCGGCCGGCGCAGCGAACGTCTCGGCCTTCGCAAGGACCTCGGAGAGGTTGACCCCCTCGAGGCTGGCGAGCAGCGCCTTCACGCGGGCGCCGTCGGGGCTCACGCCCGCGGCGGTCATGACCTGCGTCAGGCCCTTCTCATCGATCGGCTTTCCGGCGGCGTTGAGCAACAGCGCTCCATACACGTACTCCATCGTTCTCCCTCCGAGTTGATCCTGGGTGGACTAGGGTCCTGTCAAGTTCTGCAGAGCGCGCGCTTGGGCGAGCGCCTTGCTGAGGATGGGCCGGAGCGTTTCCGGGGTGGTGTACCCGGCCGCCACGGCGAGGGCGAGCGCGCGTCGGTGCGCGCGGGTGACGAGGAGCGGGATGGTGACCGGGGTCGCGTACCCGAGCTCCAGGGCGACCGCGAGCGCCCGCTGGTGCGCGAGGGCGAGCTCGGTCCGCTTCGCGTCGAGGTCGACCGCGAGGACCTCGGTCGGGTAGAAGGTGTCCCCGTCGACGGCGCCCCGAAGGTTGAGCCCGACCTCGAGGGGGAAGATGTCGAGCCGGGTGAGCAGGGTGGCGACTTCGCGGCTGATGACGCCGCCGGCCTTGACGATCGTGACGTCCTTCTTCAGGACGACCTTGCCCTTCTCAATCGCCGCCGGGAACCCCGCGTGTTGGAGCTCGCCGACGATCGGACCGGGCTTGAAGCTCGTCGTCTGGGCGGACACGACGATGTCCTTCGGAGCGATCTCGCCGCCCCGCGCCGGAGTAGGCGAGCGGGTCTGGACGAGCTCGTTGTAGAGGGAGAACGGATTCCCCGTCGCCGACAGGAGGGCCGTCTGGTCGGTGACGTGGTCGAGCAGCGACTTCAGCGCGGGCCGGTCGACGACGGCGACCTCGATGGCGTGGCGGAGCGCGCTGTTCGGGGCGACAAGGATGGGGTGGCCCCGGTCTCGGAGCGAGCGTCGCATCTTCTGCAGGGCCGCGGCGGGGACCCCGCGTACGCCGATGACGGCGGCCGTGGGGTGCGAGCGAATCGTCTCCGCGAGAGCGGCGACCCGGGCAATTCGTTCGGGGGGTACGTGTCCACGGCCGGGCATCGTCGGTGTGCTCCTACCAGAGTCGAACCGCGGGGCCCATCGAGGTCTTCACGTATACGGATTCGATGTTGTTGCGGCCGCGCTCCAACTTCCCCATGATCCGGGTCAGCAGGGCGTCGATGTTCGCGGCGATCTGGTCCGGGGGCATCGCGCGGGTGCCGACCGGGGCGTGGAACGTGCGGTTGCCCTTCGTGCGGACCCGCACGGAGCGCTTCATGGCGTTGATCAGGTTCGTCGGGTCGCCTCCCGGCGGGACCGGTCGCGGCATCTTGCCGCGCGGACCGAGGACCACACCAAGGCGCTTTCCGATGGTAGGCATGAGCGGGGCTTCCGCGAGGAAGAAGTCGACCTCATCGACGAGCTTCTTCGCGGCCTTCTTGTCTTTCATCAGCTCTTCGAGCTGGGCGGGGACCATGACGATGTCCGCGATTCCCGTCGCCTTCTGGCACATCTCCGGCGTCCCGAACAGGGCAATCCGGACGTTGCGCCCGCGGCCGTTGGGGAGGGGCACCTCGTCCTCGAGCCGATTCTTCGGCACCGAAAGGTCGAGATCCTTGATGTTGATCGCCACCTCGACCGTCTCCGGGAACGCCCGCTCCTTGGACTTTTGGAGCGATTCTGTGACGACGTCGATGGAAGACCGGTCGGCCATTTCTCCTCGAAAGGTGAGGCCGCCGAGTTTGCACCCTTACATAAGCGTTGAGGCGGTTTCAGGGGCCTTCCGCCCGTCGAGCGAACCCGGCGGCCGAGGTCGGGAGGAGGAGCGACCGGCCCCCGCCTCGGACCCTCTCTGCGACCTACTTCGCTGGCATCGCCTTGCTAAGGTTGACATCGACGAGCAGGAGCTCGGCGTGGCGCTCGGCGGAGGTATCCACGATGCCCGCCCCGCGAATCTCGGCCGCCGAGAGGGCGTCCAACCGCTCGGCGGCCACGGTCACCGGGCCGCCCTCGAGCACGTATACGTACAGCCCTCGGCCCCGGGTGAGCTCGTACGGGATCGTCTCGCCGTAGGCGAGCGAGCTGGCTAGGACGGTCGCGTCCGCCCTCAAGGGGAGAGCCCCGGGGTGGCGGGAAGAAACGACCGGGAGCCATCGGTTGGTCCGCTCGCTACGGTCGACCTCCCTTTGCTCGACCGACGGGGGGAGGTCGAGGGCTTCCGGGAAGAACCAGAGCTGGATGAATCGGAGCCGGACGTCCGGTCGGTTGTTGATCTCCGAATGGTACATTCCACTGCCGACGGTGGTGTGCTGTACACCACCCTGGTGCAGGACGCCCCCCAGCCCGTGCTCGTCCTCGTGCCGAAATTCGCCCGCCGCCACGTAGGTGACGACCTCGTTCTGACGATGGGGGTGGAGCGGCCAGACCGCTCCGGGACTCAGCGTGTCGTCGTTCAGGACACGGAGGTTGCCGAAGTTCGTGTGATTCGGGTCCCAATACGAATCGAAGGAGAAGTGCCAGCGACCCCGGAACGTGCCGTTCTGAACGTCGCCCGAGGCCCGGTAGATCGATTCGGCCGGACGCACGACGACCTGGAGTTCCGGCGTGTCGCTCGCGGGGACCGACCTCCCGTGGGGTGCAGAAGACCATCAGGGAATAACGGCGCGCCGAGCTTGGCCAACGCGGGCAAGAGTCGCTCCGGCCGCGGGTTGAGGCGCCCGGATTCGGGGGGGTCCAGCCGTCGACCGAATCACGGCCGTAATCCTTTATACAAGGCGAGGTTCGGCGCCGCCGATGCACTATCCAAAGGTCGTCAAGACCTACTGTCCTCGGTGCCACGTGCACACCGAGCACGAGGTCGAGAAGGACAAGAAGCGACCCGCTTCCGAGCTGAAGTGGGGGCAACGCCGGTTCCGCCGGGCGACCAGCGGGTACGGTGGCTTCCCTCGGCCGAAGCCCGAGGGCCGGGCCAAGGCAGTCCGCCGGGTCAACCTGAAGTTCCGCTGCCGCAAGTGCAAGTACATCGTCAAGCCCGCGAGCTGGCGCGCGAGCCAACTCGAGCTCGTGGAGCACAAGTAGGGGGCACGTCACCATGCGCGGACCATCTCCCTTCTGGATCGTCAAGTGCCCGGACTGCTCCGGCGAACAGACCATGTTCAGCCGGCCCGCGACGACCGTGAACTGCTCGGTTTGTGGAGCCACCCTCGCGACCCCGACCGGCGGTCTCGCGAAGCTCCGTGGCGAGCTCGTCCGGACCGTGACGTAGGGGAGACACCTCACTCTTGCCGCTCAGGCCCGAGTTCCCCGAGGAAGGGGAGCTCGTCGTCGGAACCGTGACCTCGATCCGGAACTTCGGCGCCTTCGTCACCCTCGATGAGTACGCGAACCGCGAGGCGTTCATCCACCTGTCCGAGGTGGCTACGGGGTGGGTCAAGTACATCCGGGACCACATCCGCGAGGGCCAGAAGATCGTCGCGCGCGTGCTCCGGCTCGACCTCGCGAAGAACCAGGTCGACCTGTCGCTCAAGCGGATCAACGACCACCAGCGCCGCGAGAAGATCCAGAGTTGGAAGAACGAGCAGAAAGCGGTCCGGCTCCTGAACCTCGTCGCCCAGGGACTCAAGATCACACCGGAGGAAACGCACTCGACGTTCGCCGAGACGCTGATCGAACGGTACGGCAGCTTGTTCGCCGCGTTCGAGGTCGCCGCCGCTGACCCGAAGCGATTCCAGAAGGAAGGGGGCAAAGCGGCGTGGGTCGGCGCGTTCCTCAAGGTCGCGCAAGAGAACATCGTTCCCCCGCATGTGGCAATCCGCGGGACCCTCGAAATCACCGATTCCTCCCCGCACGGATTGGAAAACGTCCGCAAGGCCCTCGAGGTCGCGGAAGCCGTCGATGCCGAAGCGGTCACCGTCGTCTACGTCGGCGCCCCGCGATACCGCATCCAGGTCGCGGGAACCCAGTACAAGCAGGCCGAGGAGACGCTGAAGCACGCCACCGAGGCCGCCATCGCCTCGATCAAGGCCGCCGGTGGCCAGGGGAGCTTCGCCCGCGCATGACGGAATCCATCCTCCACGTCTGCCGCGCGTGTTCCCGGTACACGTTCGCCGACCTGTGTCCCCAATGCCACGGCCCGACCCGCAGCCCCCACCCGGCCCGGTACTCCCCGCAGGACCGGTGGGGCAAGTACCGCCGGGCGTTGTTCGACCAGGTCCGCGCCGAGGAAATCTAGAATCATGTCCGCACAGATGCACCGCATCAAGGTCGTCAACGACATCAGTGAACTCGTCCCGATCCTGCGCGCCGTCGACTCGCAGGTGAAGCTGAAGCTCGTCCAGCGGCTGGCCGACGCCTGGCTGACCGGCGAGGACGTCGAGCGGGAATTCGGGAAGGAAGGCGCGAAAGCGCTCGTCTTCTTCGAGAAACTGAAACTGATCGATACCCGCTGGGTCGCGCGCGAGGGACGCCGGCAGCCCGAGAAGAGCTACCACTTCTACTACTCGACCGTCAACATCAACACGACCGCTCCGCTCGCCGAAGTGAGCGAGATCCTCGCCATCGCCTCGATGCCGGAGAAGGATTACCAGAAGCTCGAAAAGCGGATCTTCGACGCCGTCGGCGACCCCGGGCGGTTCTTTTCCGACGTGGCCGAGGAGCTCGGGATGACCCCCACGCGCCTCAAGGGACTCGTCAAGCGGTCCGACAAGCTCGAGTACCGGGGCCACCGGATCGAACGGTTCCATGCCATCCCGGCCACGTAAGGCCGGGCCGCGCGTTTCGGTCCTCCGCGTCGGCCACCGAGCCGGCCGGGACCCCCGGCTGACCACCCACGTCGCCCTCACCGCCCGGGCGCTGGGAGCCGAGCGCCTCTACCTCCATCCTCCCGACCCCGAGCTCGCCCAACGGGTCCGGCGCGTCGGGGAGATGTGGGGCGGCTCGTTCGAGGTGGAAGGGGTCGACGATTGGAAGCGGGTCGTCCGCGAGTTCGACGGCGTCGTGGTCCACCTGACGATGTACGGCCAGCCGATCTCGGCCGTGGCCCCGAAACTTCGGACCCAGTCCGCGATCCTTCTGGTCGTCGGTGGAGCGAAGGTCCCCTCGGCGTTGTACGGCCTGGCGGCGCACAACGTGGCGGTTGGGCATCAGCCGCACAGCGAGGTCGCGGCGCTGGCGATCGCGCTCGAGCAATTGCGGGGAGTGCCGGGACCCGGCGCGTGGCCGGGGGCGACCCACGCCATCGTTCCGCAGGCGCGGGGGAAGCGGGTCCGGAAAGTGCGAGAGTTGGCATGACCGACCTCGACGCCATCCCCGCGACCGCCCTTCCGCTCGCGGCTCGGTCGCCGGGGAAGTGCATCCTCTTCGGCGAGCACGCCGTCGTCCACGGCCGCGCGGAACTGTTGCTCGCCATCGACCTGCCGGTCCAGATCGGGATCTCGAGCTCGAAACGCTCCAGCCTGAACGGCGACACGGCGGCGCCCGAGACCCACGCGTACTTCCACTCCGCCTTGGAACGGCTCTGGGCCGGGGGAGATCCGGTCGACCTCCATGTGACCTCACGAGTCCCGCGCGCCGCGGGTCTCGGGTCGAGCGCCGCGTTCTCCGCGGCCCTCGCCGCCGGCCTGTCGGCGGCCCGCGGCGGCGTCAGTCGAGTTGGGCTCGCCGAACGGGCGTTCGCGGTCGAACGGGGAGCGCAGGGGGTGGGAAGTCCCGGCGACACCGCCGCCGTGGTGGCCGGCGGGTACGTTTCCGTGAACGGCCCGGGCGATGCCGAGTTGTTCCGGTTGTCCGAGGGCACCGGGAAATGGACCGTCCGAAGAGTACGCGACCCCTCCTGGTCGTGGGTCGTCGCGTACTCGGGAATCCCGCGGAGCACCGCGTCCGCCGTCCGGGCGGTCGGTCTTCGGCTCGCCGAGTCCGATGGCGTCGAGCTCTTGGATCAGTTCCACCGCGTGGCGGAAGCCGGCATCCGCGCCGTCCAGGCGGAGGACCGGGCCGAGGTCGGACGCCTCCTGGACGAGAACCAAACGCTCCTCGTCCGGGTCGGGGTCTCGCACCCCCGGCTCGAAGCGTTGCTCGCCGCCTCGCGCCCGGCCGTCGTGGGTGGCAAACTCACCGGGGCCGGCGCCGGCGGTTCGGTCGTCGTGCTCCCGATGCCCGGCCGGGAGCTCGAGGCGGCCCGGCGAATCGCGCGGGCCGGCGGTCTCCCGTTCGTCGTCCGCCCGGAACCGCTCGGGGCCTCGATCGTCACGAACCCCGACGCCGAGGTCGAACCCGAGACTAGCGCTTCGTAACGACGCGGACGACCGCGCCCGCCTCGAGCGGGTGCTCGGCCGCGAGGGCCCGATTGGTCCTCGCATCGATCGCTTTGAGGAAGTTCTCCCCGAGCTCGGTGTGGATCCGATAGGCGAACGCCCGGACGGCCATTCCGGCCGGGATGAGGTGGGCGTCCGGCAGGACCCGGCCCTTCGAGTCGGTCCACCGGTGCTCGTCCTCGACGGGGAACACCACGATCTGGTGCAGACCATCGAACACGAGCCGCTCCAACGCGTTCTGCACCCCCGTGGAGCCCCACGTCGCAAGGATGTGCCGAATCTCCTCGAGCGCGCGGAGCTGCGCGGCCGAGAGTCGATCCGGGTCCACGATCTCGAACGTCGAAGCGCCGGGGGTGTAGCGGACCAGCCCGGCTTTTTGCGCCCGTCGGAGCGTGAACTCGGCCTCGGCCGAGGTCGGCGTCGACGGTACCGGGGCGATTCGCTCCGCGAGTTCGGTGAGCTTCTCCGGGGTCGTGCGGTCGCACTTGTTCCACGCGACCCAACGGGGCTTGGAGACGCGCAGGAGCGCCGCCGCGAGTTGCCGCCGCTCTTCGACGGTCCACCGGGCCGGGTGGCCGCGGTCGACCGGAGTCTCGCGAAGCGCGGTCGCGATCTGCGCCGGCGAGATGGTGAGGCCGGTGAGCCGGGCTTGCAGGAGGTCTTCGACGGGCCCTCCAATGAGCTCGATCGATTTCGAGTGCTTCGCGAAATCCCTCGAGAGGATCTCCGCGATCCACTCCACCAATTCCTGATCCAGCCACGCGACCTCCTCCGCCGGGTCGAACGCACCGGGCGTCGCCGGCACCCCGTCGGGGGCGGTCGCGCCCGCTCCGTCGGCCACCTGGAGGAACCCGGAAGCCCCGCGCAGCTCGTCGAGGAATTCGTGACCGAGCCCCTTGCCCTCGTGGGCACCGGGAACGAGTCCCGGCACGTCGATCAGGCTCACCGGAACCCACCGGGTCCCGTCGACGCACTTCGCATTCCCCGGCTGACAGGGAATCCCCTTCCCAACGTGGGGGCACGGAGCGCGAACAGCACCGACCCCACGATTCGCCTTGAGGGTCGTGAAGGGGTACGGAGCGACCGGCACGTCCATCAGCGTGAGCGCGTTGAACGTCGTGGACTTGCCGACGTTCGCCTTGCCGACGACCCCGACCTCCATGGACGCTCCCTCGCCGACTCCCTAGATGGCGTAATCGGGGGAGAGCTCGGCGAATCCGGCCCGTCGGTTCACCACGAGGGCGACGGCAAAGAGCAGGTCGCTGAGGCGGTTCGCCCACTGCAAGAGCTCCTCGCGTTGCGGGGCTTCGGCGTGCAGTCCCCACAGCTCCCGTTCGGCCCGCCGCGAGACGGTCCGCGCGACGTGAATGGCCGACCCCGCCGCGGTGCCGCGCGGAAGAACGAAGGCGTGGACCGGCTCGATTGCTTCCGAGTACCGGTCGATCTCCTTCTCGAGGTCCGTGACGTGGCGCGACCCGATGAGGTGGGCGGGCGGTTTCGCACCGGGGGGAGTGGCGAGCTCGCTCATCGCGACGTACAGCTGGTGCTGCAGTCGCACGAGAAGCTTCGCGACCTCCGACTCGGTCGGGGGAAGGGCGGCCTCGGCGACGCCGAGGGACGCCCCCAGTTCGTCGTACGAGCCGAAGGTGCGAATGCGGGTGGAGGACTTCCCTACGCGGCCACCGCCGCTGAGACCGGTCTCGCCCCGGTCACCGGTACGGGTGTAGAGCCGCGTACGATTCGGGCCTCCGGTCGCCAGGGGAGCGCGTCAATGGGCGAGCTCAGCCCGTGGACCGGGCAGAATGAGATGTGCAGCACCTCATTATGCTTGGCGTCCTGACGGCACAATCGGCAAATGAATCCGCTTCGTTGGCTCCAGGCGATACCCAAAGTCTCCATGCAACCACTTTCCACCCGCGCGAACTAGCCGTCCAGCATCCCGCGTCCTTTCCGGTCGAGTTGGCCGCGCTCGCGCCGCCGCTCGGCCCCGTCGCGCGCCGCTTGGCGCAACTTCGGGATCCGCTCGGCGTGCAACCGCGCAAACTCACCGAGCCCCAGGGTCAGGAGCAGGGACACCGCCCCGTCCAGATCCGAGACCCAGCCGTCTTCGACGAGTTCTTCCAGCTTCGAGAGCAGTCCAACCGGTAGCTCCGTCGCGCCGGTATCGACCTTCTCCGACGTGCGCACCAGGGCGCGCACCGCATCGGACCGGGTCGACGAACCCGAACTCAGACGGAACCGGTCGAGCTGCTCGATCTCCTC
>JAKIVT010000159.1 GCA_022750415.1 Thermoplasmata archaeon | reverse complement strand
GCACCAGGTTCGCCTGGACGGCCGGTTGCAGCGCCTCGGCGAGCGTACGGAAGTTGAGGCGGGTCGCCCGGCCCAAGCTGACCTCGCTGACGGAGCCGCCCAGCAGGGCCGTGTAGACGAGGACCCGCCGGGTCGCGTCGGGGATCGTGTCGAAGTTCTCCTTCAGTCGGTGGGCTTCGCGGGGGTCGTGCTTCGCCTGCGGGATCCGGACCCAGTCCACGTCGCCGCGTCCGAGGAGCCGCTCCTCCCACGCCGAGAAGGCCGGCAGCGACGTGTCCAAGACGAGGACCACGAGCAACGGCCGCCAGCGGGTCCGCTCGCTCAGGTACAGGAGGACGTCCCGGCTTTCCGCGTCCACCAGCGTCCCATCCTCCACCAGGATGGCCGCGGCGCTGCCGGGCGTGGCGCGGAATCCCTCGATGAGGTCGTGGTAGTACTGTTCGGCGTCGACCATCGCCTCCCCTCGCCGTCGCGACGGGCCGAAGAAGATCGACGGGCTCCGCTCGGCCCGACTCCGCCGGCTGCGGGGGGCCTCCTCGACCGCCGGGATCGCGAACGGAGGCACGCCGAGGTCGGGTGGCGGGAGGACATCGTCGGGCAGTTCCGGTCTCGCAGGGGCAAGACCGGGCGGGAGGTCGGCGGATGCTTCGGAGGTCTCCTCGACGGGGTGCTCCTCGACGGTCGCGAAGGTCGCGTACGGCGTGGTCCGGTCCCGGTAGGTGCCCCGCAACTCCACCAATCGTACCGGGCGGGCCGCCAGCTCCGCCCGCAGCTCCGCCAGCAGCTCGCTCTTGCCGCTCAGCGGAGGGCCGGCAATGACGAGCGTACGTCCGCTTCCGTCCGAAAGTCCCCCGATCGAGCGGACCACCGGGGAGGGAAACGAAGGCATGACGGACTAGATTGGGCGGCCCCCACCGCATAATCTCTTGTGTGCCGGCTCGCGGCGCACCCCCGTCCGGATTCACCGCCAACGGCGAAGCGACCGGGTTATGAACGGAGCCCTGTTCGCCCGGCCGTGTCGAAGAAGGTCGACGCGGGACGCCGCGCCCTCCTGAAGAAATCGGTCGTCCCGGTCGACGTGACCCGAATCGATGGACTCGGCGAGTTGCTCCGTCAGTTCCAGGGAACGTCGATCCAGGCCCGCAACCTCGGCCGCGCGCTGGAGGTGTGGGAGAACGCCCTCACCGACCCGAAGCGGCCGACGATCTTCCTCGGGTTGTCCGGCCCGCTCATCGCGGCCGGTCTCCGCAAGGTGCTGCGGGACGCGATCGATTGGGGGCTCGTCGACGTGGTCGTGTCCACCGGGGCCGTCCTCTACCAGGACATCTACCAAACCATCGGAGGCCGCCATTGGATTGGGACCCCCTCGGCCGACGACGTCGCCCTCCGGGAGCTCTACCTCGACCGGATCTACGACACCTACGTCGACGAGCTGAAGTTCGAGGAGACCGACCGGGCGATTGGGGCGATCACCGAGAAGTTCCCGGCCCGGCCGGCGTCGTCCCGCGAATTCCTCCAATTCCTGGGCGAGCGGTTCGACGACGACGCCTCGATCGTGGCCACCGCCGCCCGCCGGGGGGTCCCGGTGTTCTCCCCGGCGCTCATCGACAGTTCCATCGGCATCGGGCTCACCCTGCACTACCAACGGAATCGCGGCAAGCCGCGCTTCATCCTCGACGCCGTCCGGGACAACTACGAGCTCGTCCAGATCCTCGGCCACTCCCCGCGCACCGCGGTCGTCTACATCGGGGGCGGAACGCCGAAGAATTGGATCAACGACGGGATCGTGATGGCGAACTACGCGTTCGGGCGGGAGGGAGAGGGCCACCACTATGCGCTCCAGATCACGACCGACGTCCCCCACTGGGGCGGACTCTCCGGTTCGACGCTCGACGAGGCCCAATCGTGGGGGAAGATCTCCAAGTCCGCGACCCGCTCGATGGCCCACCTCGATGCGTCGATCGGGCTCCCGCTCCTGATCGGAGCCCTCTGGGACCGGCGGAAGCTCTGGCAGCCCCGGTCCCGGCTCAAGTTCGAGTGGACCGGGGACGAGGTCGAGGTCTCGCGCGCCAAGGCCTCGCGCCGGTAGAGGCCCGACGGTCCCGATCCATGGCCGGGGTGGAAGCGTCAGTCGAGGATGCGACACGAATCCCGCTGCCGCCCGCCCTCAGAGGAGGGAGTATCGGTGCGGTCGAAAACCACCCCGACGACGTCCGGCTCATCCGAATGCGATACCGTGAGACGCGCCGGGCGCCCCGCCGACCATTCTGAGGATTCTTGACTGGGTGCGCATCCACCCTCACGAATGCGTGGCGTATAACTGCGGATTCTCCGAGAGCTAGTCCGGGTATGTTTATCTACCGGCTCTCCGCCGAGCGGCTCGGAGGTGACCGATCCAATGTACCTGCCCTGCGTTCCGCCCATTCCGACCGAGCAACTGTAAACCCGGCGACGACCCGTGGGCGTTTCGCCCTCTCGCCGCCGACCGGTGAGCCCCGCAGTCCGTGGGGCGAGGTCGGCGGCGCCCGGCAAGCCGAAGTTTTACTCATGGTGGGGGTGGGTCGGTGTCCCCGACCTTCGCCCCCAATTCGGACCGGACGTTGTCCCGCCACTGCGTGAGCCCGAGGGAGTCGGCCAGGCGAATCGACTCGTCGTAGTGCCGCCTCCCGAGGGCGGCCTCCCCGCTGAGGAGGTACGCCTCGGCCAGGTACGCGTGCGCGATGACGAGCGAATCCGACGGAGGGAGGCGGCTGAGGACCGTGACCGCCCGTTCCGCGTGCTGCTGAGCCTCCTTGAACAGGCCCTGACGGGTCTCCCCGGCGGCGATTAGGCCCAGCGTGTGGCCGAGGACGAGCTCGTTCCCGAGCCGCTCGGCAAGGGTGCTCGCCTGGCGGGCGTAGCTGACCGCTTCCGCCCAGCGACCCGCCTCGGTCGCCATTGCCGCGAGGCCGCTCAGGGTGTAGGTCAATTGCCCGAGATAGCCGAGAGACTCCGCCTCGGCCCGGATCGCCTGCATCTCCCGCTCGGCCAGCTCCCGTTGCCCCGTCTCGGAGTAGCCACGCGCCCGGACGAGGAGAAGGCGGAGCACGATATCGACCCGACCGGATTGGCGGGCTTCCGGCAGACCCTGCGAAACGACCCGGAGGGCCGCTTCGTGGTCCCCTCCGATGGCGGCGAGCCGGGACCATGCGGCGACCGCCTCGAGCGCGACGTCCGGAAGGCGGGAGCGGCGGGCGAAATCGAAGGTCTCCTGGAACATTCCCTTGGCACGGAGCAGGTCGCCTCGGGCCT
>JAKIVT010000158.1 GCA_022750415.1 Thermoplasmata archaeon | reverse complement strand
CGGACCCGCTCTCGTCGCCGGGGGTCTGACGGTCCCGCTCGCCGCGGCGCTCGGGGGCCGGTTGTCCTGGCGACGGTCGTTCCTGCTCGCGGCCACCTCCGCGGCGGTCCCACTTCCCGTGGCCCTCATCGAGCGGCTCTTGGTTTTCGCGTTCCCGGCGGCCGTTCCCCCCGTGGGCCTCTACCTGCTGTTCCTGCTCGGGCCGGTGTTGTGGTTCCGGCACATGAGTCTGTTCGGGATCTCGAATCCGGAACACGCCCGTTCGCTCCCGGCCTCCCTGCTCCAACCGGTCCTCGCCTTCCTCGGCGTCCTCCTCCTCGTTCCGGTTTCCTCGGCCCTCGTGGCGGAGGGGGTCATCTTCCTCGTGTTTGGGTTCCTGGCGTGCGCGCTGCTCCTTCGGGCCGCCGACCGCCCGCTCCGTCGGGAGTTCGGGCATTCCGGAGTGGCGCTGATCCGGCCGCTCCTCGACCACATCAACGCCCGTGACCCGGCGGCCACGGCGGAGCTCGAAGGGTTCTTCGCGCGGTTCTCGGTCCCGGCGGACCTCCGGATTACCCTGGTCACGATCCGCTCCGGTGGCCGGGCGAAGGCCACGATCGCCCTTCCGACCGTGCACCCAGGACCGTTCGCCGCGCTCGGCTCCTCCGACCTTCCGCGCAAGCTCGCCGAGCGGTTGGGGCCGGCGGCGGGCGTCGTGTTCGTGCCGCACACGCCCTGCAATCACGACCTGGACCTTCCCACGGGTGCGGAGTTCACCGCCGTCGCCGATGCCGCGGTCGCCCTCCTCGGGTCGTTGCCAACCTCGGGGGAGGCGATGGCCGGGCCAATGGTCCGCCCGTACCCCGACTCGTTCGCCCGTGCCCAGCGGCTCGGGGACTCGGTGATCGTGACCGTGACCCAAGCCCCCGACCCCACGGACGACATCGACTTCGCGGTGGTCGATCCCCTGGTCCGGGCGGCCGAATCCAGCGGCCCCCGGATCGCCTTGATCGACGCCCACAACTCCTACGTCGAGGGGGAGGGTGACCTCACCTACGCCACGCCGAAGGCCGCGAAGCTGGTCAAGGACATTGGAGCCGCCGTCGCAGCGGCGAACGCGGCGGCTTCCGCCGGCGGATTCCGGTTCGGAGCGGCCGCCCGGACGGATTACTCGGTCCGAACCCATGGAATCGGTCCGGCCGGACTCCGCGCGTTCGTCATCGAAGCGGCCGGGCGCCGAAGCGCCTACGTGCTGATCGACGGGAACAACCTCCTGCAGGGAGCGCGGGCCCCGATCCTCGCGGCCCTCGCCCCGCTCGTCGACGAGGCCGAGGTGATGACGACCGACAATCACATCGTGCACGAGGTCGACGGCGGGATCAACCCCGTCGGGGAGCGGTACCCGGCGGCGAGCCTCGCGCGGGACGCCAAGGCGTTGGTCGAGCACGCGATTGCCGACCTCTCCGACGCGGAGGCGGTGAGCGGGACCCGCGCCATCGCATCGGTCCGGGTCCTCCAACCTGCGTGGACCCAACGGCTTTTGACCTCCCTTGGCGACACCGTGTCGATGTTCGGCAACGCCTTTCTCACGACCTACCTGCTCCTCCTGACGAGCTCGTTGGTGGTCGTGCTGGCGGCGCGCTGACCCACGGAGACGATCGAGGGTGACCGAAACGGGAGCTGGCGAACCTCTCCCCCGCGCCGCGGCCGAGGCGCTCGGGGACGCGGACGCCCTCCGACTGCTCGCCGAACTGGTGTCGATTGCCCCGACGAACCTCGAGGACCCCCCCCACAATCGGTACGAGAAGCCGAACTACCGGCGGGCCGCCGACCGAATCGTCCGGACGGCGCGGGAGTGGGGGATGCATACGCGCCTTTTCGACCCGGTCGTCGACGGTCCCCACGACCCGGCGCTTCGCGGGATCCCTCGCCCGAACGTGATCGTCGACCTGGACGTGGGCGCCAAGGGAACTGTCCTCATCCTGGCCCACTACGATGTGGTACCGGTTCCGAGCGAGCAACTGGGCCGATGGAAGACGCCTCCCCATTCCCTGACCCTGCGGGCCAACGGTCGCCTGTACGCGCGCGGAGCCAACGACGACCTGGGCAGCGGCGTGGTGGCGAGCCTCCTCGCGATGCGGCGGATGGCCGGGGAGAACCGACCGCCCCGCAACGTCCGACTGATCGTCTGCTGCGATGAGGAGACCGGAGGAGCCGGCGGGATCGAGCAGATCCGGTCGCACGACGAGCGGCTTCCTCCGCACGACCCGAACCGGTTCCTCGTCGGCGACGTCGCGCTCATACCCGACGGGTCCCCGCACGCGACCGCCGGCTCGAGCGGTCTGGTCTTCCTGGACGCATCGTTCGACGAGCCCACGACTCTCGCGGACACTCTCGAGCTCGGGGAGCATCTCGTCGAGCTCCACCAGCACGTCAAGGGCTGGCGCTCGGTGTACGCGTCGCCGGACTGGCCGGACCACCAGGCGCCGGAGCCGGTGATCACGGGCCGCGCGACGGTGACCCAGCTCGACGTTCTCGCGGCGGACTCGGCGGAGGGGCCGGCTCGACTCCTCGCAGCCCACGCCGAGACCGACGCGGCGAATCAGATCGCCCAAGCGGTGACGCTCGTCCTCGGTGGCGACCCGGAGTCGGTCGACGCCGCAGTACGCGGATTCGAGTCGGTCGTCCACCGGCCCTTCAAGATCGCGCCGGCGACCGGAAGTTCGCTGACGATTCCTCCCTACGCCCGGGCCGTGCAGGTCGTCGGCCAGAGCGCCCATGGCGGGTACCCCCACCGCGGGGCGAACCCGGTGCCGGAAACGCTCGACATATTGTCGGACGCGCTGGCGCGGGGAACGCTCCGGTTCGACTCCCACGGCACGTCGACCTTCTCGGTCGACCTCCGCCTGCTCCCTGAAATGGGGCTCGCGGCGGGTCGAGACGAGGTCCTAACGAGGCTCCGGGAGGAAGTCGAGAACGTGCTCCCGCACGCCCGATTCGACGCTCCGCTGGCCCGGGCCCGGGGGGGCTACGCCCTCGCCCCCGACCACCCGTTCGCCCTCCGGCTGGAGCGGCTGTGCGCCGAGCTGTTCCACGAAACCGGCGTCTTCGGGGAGTACGGGGGCACGGACGCGAGCTCGCTCGTCGGGGTCCGGACACCGGCCGGGGAACCGCTCCCCGCCCTCGTTTTCGGGAGCATGGACCGGGAGGCCCACATCCACGAGGCCGAGGAGAGCGTCGACCCGAAGATGCTGCTCGGGATCTCCGAGACGATCCGCCGATTCGTCCTCGACGAGTAGAGGGGATACGCCGCCGTGGTCGATTACGCGTGGCT
>JAKIVT010000157.1 GCA_022750415.1 Thermoplasmata archaeon | reverse complement strand
TCGATCCAAGGCACGAGCGTGACGATCCCATCGTCCGTCGGTCGAAATACGAGTTACCCGACCGGGGTGGAATGCGACCTACCCGTCCTGACCCGCACGGCGGTCTCGGGGTACCCCGGGGGAACGATCTACGTCGAGAGCCCGTGGGCGTTCTCCTACAACCTCTCGACGTTCTTCTCGGTCTGGTCCCAGTCGTACGCCAACGTGTTCGTCAACACCTCCCACGCCTCCCAGCCGGTCGTCTACCAGACGGGCGACCTGCTGGGGTTCACCGCCGACGGAACCCATGCCGTCCATCTGTTCGTGGACGGAACTCCTTCGAGTGCCGGCCCGTCCCTCGGGATCGACACGCTCGACTATGGCGCGAATCCGTACCCAGCGTGCATCGCGGAGAAGTACGGGACCGGTCACAAGATTCTCCTGACGTACTCCAGCGCGACGCCGGGGGCCCTCGGGGTCCGTGGCCCCACGGGAACCCTCGCGACCGGCCCCGCCGACCCGGGCGCGAACGGTCTGTTGTACGACTCGCCGATGCCGCACCTCGGGTTTGGTTCCGCCGACCGGACGGCGTTCGCGAAGCTGTCGATTGGTAGCCTCTCTTGGCTCGTCGGTCGGCACGCAGCATAGGACTCCCGGTCCTCCGCGGTCTCACCGGCGATGGACGGCCGGGGGCGCGTGCAGGTGCGTGGACCCTCTCGCAGCCCGACCCCGAGAGATCTGAGTCCGGAGAGCGCGGCCCTGCCCGCTCCAATCAACCTACGGGCTTAGTACTCGCCCGCCGTCTGCGGTCGGGCTGATGGACCAATCGGGGGACCCGCCTCGCCGGGCGCGCGCACCTCGCATTTGGATCGTGCTCGGCGTCGTCGCAGTCGCGCTGTCGGTCGTCGGGGTGGCGGCAATTCTGGCCGACTTCGCGGTCCCGCCGGCCTGCTCGATACCCGGCGGATCCTCGGGGCGGGAGTGCGTGAACGGCATCGAGTACCAGTTCGAGACTGCCCAGAGTCCCATCGGGAACCACACGTCCGTCGATCCGTTCGAGGAGGCCACGTTCCGTCTGACAGCGTTTTCCAACAACGCCTCGTTCGGACTCGTCATCAACGAAAGCGACGCCGCCGGTCCGCATGGCTCGGTCGAGGTCGTTGGCTGCTGCCTCGAGAACGTCGGGGCGTGGCAGACGGCTCTTAGCCCTGGGGGCAGCTTTGGGGCGCAAGTTCCCGGCGAGAACCTGGATCAAGTGCGCCTGCTCGTGCGGGGCTGAGCCGACCCGCGGTTGGGAGGCGGAGCCGCCTATCGCCACGGGGTCGGGACAAGGTCGGTGCGCTGCCGAGGTTGGACCGCCGAGCGTTCCACGGGCACGACCAGCCCCGCCTGGAACGCGAGGTGCCCGGTCCAGGCAATCATCGCCCCATTGTCGACGCACAACGACTTGGGTGGCGCGAACGACGTACCGCCGCGCGCCTCCGCCATGGCCTTCACCATGCCTCGCAACCGCTCGTTGCACGCCACGCCGCCGCCGAGGACCACGTCGGTCCGGCGCCGGTGAGCGAGCGCCCGTTCGGTCACCTCGGTGAGCATCGAATACGCCGTCGACTCCACGGAGAATGCCAGGTCCGGGGTACTGGCGCCCTTCGCCCGGAGCGCGAGGGTGGCCGTGAGCATCCCGGAGAACGCGACGTCCATCCCATGGACCGAGTACGGGAGCGAGAGGAGTTCGGAGCCCCGGAGCGCCTCCGCCTCGATGGGGGGGCCACCGGGGAAGGTCCCGCCCATCGAGATCCAGAGCTTGTCGAGGAAGTTGCCGATGCCGACGTCCAGCGTCTCGCCGAGCACCCGGTAGCGGCCGGCGCCGTACGCAACGACCTGGGTGTTCCCCCCCGAGGCGTAGAGGAGCATCGGGTCGTCGATCCCGCTCAGCACGCGGGCGATTTCGACGTGGGCCACACAGTGGTTCACCGGGACGAGAGGCTTGTTCCAGGTGAGCGCGAGCATCCGGGCGACCGTCGCCCCCGCCCGAAGGCACGGGCCGAGGCCGGGTCCCTGCGCGAACGCGACCGCGTCGATCTCGCTCGGGCGGAGGTGCGCATCGTCGATCGCCTTCGCGACCAGGCCCGGGAGGACGTCGACGTGGTGATTCGCCGCCTCGCGGGGATGGATCCCGCCGTGGGTCGGGCGGAACATGTCGGTGGCGAGCGAGAGCACCTCTGCCTGGTCGGTGACGATCCCGACGCTCGCGGTGTGGGCGGTGGATTCGATCCCGAGGATGACCACGGCCCTCGGAGACCCGGTTCCTCAAAACGAGGGGGAGGGTCTACTCGTCGGCCGACTCGAGGCGGAAGTAGACGCTCTTGCCCTTCAGCGTCGCCTGCACCCGGTCGGCGAGTTCGAGCGACTCGCGGACCCCCGGTGTGCGGCTCCAGTCGTAGACGAAGTCGTACCCCCCCTCGTGCGGCCGAAATCCGGCGTCCTCGAGGAGGTCGGCGATCTCCGAGAAGGGCGCTCCCTCGCTGTCGAGCTGGAGTAGGAGGAACGTCCGCATGAACCCGAGAGCGATTCGCGCCGTTTAAAGAGAACCCGGGTCCGGCGCCGGCTCCTCCTCCGGCTCGGCGGCTTCCTCGCCCTTCTCGTGTCCCGTGACGCGAACGGCGACGCCCCGCCGGAGCCGTCCCATTTCCCCCGGAGCGAGGACCAGCCGCCCCACGGCAAGGAGCGCGTCGTCGGTATCGACCAGGAGCGCGCTCGCTCCGGGGACGAGCGTGAGGTCGCCCCCCACGACGAACCGGGAGAACAGGCTCCGACCCTCGCGCACGAATGGGACCGCATCGCGGCCGACGACGACTCGGCTTTCCGGCGACGGCAGCGTCGTGTGCAGAAGTTGGGCGCCGCGCCACGTGGGACGCACGAGTCCGTCGGTCCCAACGTGGAAGAGGATCGTCCCGTCGCGTTCGACCCTTCGGAGGCGGCCGGTCTTCGGAGACCGTCGACCGAGGAGTCCCAGGGGGAGGAGTGCTGCGGCGGCCGTCGGGCCGTACCGCCACGTGATCAGCGCATCGACCTGCCGTCGGGTCCACTCCCCCGACCAATCCTTCTCGCGGTCGACGTCGAGGCCGACCAGAGCCTCGGCGACTCCCTCCGACTTCGGCCGAGTGTCGAACTCCTCCGGCGCGAGGTAGCTGCCGGCCGGGTAAACGTCGGCGAGCTCGAGGGGGACCGGGCCCACGGGGCGCAGGACTTCCCAAGCGAGATTCTCGCCGTCCTTCGTTTGCGCGGGAAGGGTCCGGAGCGCCACGGTGGTCAGCGGGACGAAGGGCAGCAGGCGGTAG
>JAKIVT010000156.1 GCA_022750415.1 Thermoplasmata archaeon | reverse complement strand
TTCTCGATTGATTCGCCGCGGACAACCGTCAGGCGGGGAAATCCTCTGAACTCGACTTCGTGGTGGCGAAGGAAACTCGCAAAGCCGACAAAGGTCTTGGCGATGTACGAGTTGAGGCGGCCCTTTCGCTGAAGGGCCGTTGCATATCCGACGAGCCCTGACCGCAATGCCGCCGGCTGCGTCCTCGCTTCTTCGAGAACCGTGTCGGGAGCAAGGCCCAGTTCGTGCAGGCAAAGCCCCAGCTGACGAAGATTGACGTCAGCAGTCCGATTGGACCGGAGGCAGTTCTCGTCGTACCAGGTCCGAACGAGGGGATTCCTGAGGAGAGGCTTGTGATCTAGACGCTTCGCTTTCCGCGGCACGAAAAACCGACAAGTCTACCGACTACAAAAGAATTTTGCGCCCTAAAATTAGGACGCCCGTGCTGGGATTCGAACCCAGGTCTGAGGCTCCGCAGGCCTCTAGGATAATCCAGTGTAGCAGGGACGGTGGATTCCGTCCCCGAAGCTACCCCACACGGGCACCCGGCGATTTGTTGTTCCTCGGCGGTCGGCGAGCGAGCCGCCCTATAAAACCCGATTCACGATGATTCGCCCGTTCGCGGAGGACTTTATACGGCGAGGAAGTCCCCACGACGAAGCGGCGTCCCCTCGCCGATTTTGGTTCATGTCCGACAGCGGTCCCACGGACGCATGGGACCGAGTTCGGGCGTTGCCCATGGGGACGCTGGTCGAGCTCACGACCTCGGACGGGGCCAAATGGCGAGGAACCGTGGTCCCTCCCCACGAGCTTTCCGGTGCTCGCGTTCTGCAACTCAAGCTCCCGACGGGCTACAACGTCGGGGTCCGGGTCGGCCCCACCGACCGGGTCGCCGTTCTCGAGGCGGCGCCGACGAACGGGAATGGCAATCGGGGGGAGCCATCGGCCCGGGCTCCCCCCACCCCCGGCCCATGGGTCGCCCTCTTGACGACCGGTGGGACAATCGCCTCGCGAGTGGACTACCGGACCGGTGGGGTCCGACCCGTCCCAGGAGAGAGCGAGATCCTCAGCTTCTACCCGGACCTCGAGCGCGATGGCCCCGTCCGGGTCGTCTCCGTTTTCGACCGTCTCAGCGAAGAGATCGGGCCCCCGGATTGGGAGGAGATGGCCCGGCGGACCGTGCAGGTGTTCGCCGAGGGCGCCGTTGGCGTGGTCGTCGCGCACGGGACCGACACCCTTGCGTACACGTCGGCCGCCCTCGCGTTCCTGCTCGAACAACTTCCCGGCCCGGTCGTCGTCGTCGGGGCGCAGCGATCTCCGGACCGCCCCTCATCGGACGGGTTCACGAACATCGCAGCCGCCGTTCGGCTTGCCCGGCATCCCGAGCTCGCGGAGGTCGTGGTGGTCATGCACGAGGGGCTCTCGGACGACCGGTTCGCCATCCACCGCGGAACCCGGGTCCGGAAGATGCATTCGAGCCGACGGGACGCGTTCCGCAGTCGGAACGGGCCGCCCATCGGATGGATCGAGGGCTCGACCGTCCATCTCGTGCATCCGTTCCGCGCCCGCTCCGAGGGACCGCCGAAGTACACCGGCCCGATGGGCTCCGGCGCGACTATTCTGTGGTTCCATCCCGGCCTCGAGCCCACCCGGGCGGAAGCCCACGTCGCGAACGCGCGCGGCGTCGTCATCGCCGGCACCGGTCTCGGACACGTGGCGCTGAGCCATCTCGGATGGATCCGGTCCGCGGTCGCGCGAGGGACGACGGTGGTCATGACGACCCAGTGTCTGGAGGGGGTGGCCGACCCATTCGTCTATGCGACGGGACGGGAGCTGGCGCGGGCCGGAGTCCTCTACGCCGGTGATATGCTCCCCGAAACGGCGTATGTCAAACTCCTCTGGGCCCTCGGCCGATCGACCGAGCCGGCGGAAGTCGGCCGGCTGATAGGGACCCGGGTGGCCGGCGAATTCGAGGAGCGCCACGAAGCCGAGGACCATCCGTGAAGGCGGGCCTCGAGGTCCATCAGCAGCTCGCGACCGGCAAGTTGTTCTGCGCGTGTCCGACCGAGCTTTCGGAAACCGTCACCCGAACCGTCGAACGGCGACTGCGGGCGACGGGTGGGGAGAATCACACCGTCGACGCCGCGGCGGCGTTCCAGGCGTCTCGGAACCTGACGTACCTCTACGAAGCCACCCCCACCAGCTGCCTTGTTGAACTCGACGAGGAACCCCCGCACGCGCTCGACCCGGAGGCGCTCGACGTGGCGCTGACCATGGCGCTCCTCCTGGGGGCCCGCCCCCTCGACGAGGTCGAGGTGATGCGGAAGATCGTCGTCGACGGGTCCAACACCTCCGGCTTCCAGCGGACCGCGTTGGTGGCCGTGGACGGCCACGTCGAGGTCGGCGGGAGGTCGTACACGGTGCCGACGATCTGTCTGGAAGAGGACGCCGCCCGGAAGGTCGGCGAGTCGAAGGACGGGATCCGGTACCGGCTCGACCGGCTCGGGATTCCGCTCATCGAGATTGCCACCGGTCCCGAAATCTCGAACGGAGAAGAGGCCCGGGCCGTGGCCGAGGAACTCGGCATGCTCCTCCGGGCGACCGGACGGGTCCGTCGCGGGATCGGAACGATCCGCGAGGACGTGAACGTCTCGGCCGACGGCGGAGCCCGCGTCGAGGTCAAGGGCGTCCAGGAACTTCGCAAGATCCATCTCTACGTCGACGGCGAGGTGGCGCGCCAGACCGCGTTGCTTGCAGTGCGCGACCAGCTCGCCATCCGGCACGCCCACGTCCCCGACCACGAGCCTCTCGACGTCAGCGCCGCCGTCCGCGACCGAGCGACCGGGCCGCTCGGCGAGACCCTCGCCCGCGGAGGGGTGGTGCTCGGGCTGGGTCTTCCGGGGTTTGGCGGCCTGCTCGCGCCTCCCAACGGGCCGCGGGAGCGTCTCGGCCGGGAGCTCGCGGACCGCGCCCGGGCCACGGGAGTCCGCGGACTGTTCCACTCCGATGAGGTCCCGGCCCACGGGATCGAAGGGGAGGTCGTCACGACCGTCCGACGGCTCCTCGCTGCGAACGGACCCGAGGACGCCTTTGTGCTCGTGGCCGCCCCCGAGGCCGGCACGGCTCGCCGGGCGTTGCACGAGGTTCGGCGGCGCGCCCGGGAATCCCTCGTGGGAGTGCCGTCCGAAACCCGGGATCCCCTCCCCGATGGACGGACCCGGTATTCGCGGCCGCTCCCGGGTCGGGACCGAATGTACCCGGAGACCGACGTGCCGCCGGTCGCCGTCGACCCGGAACGGCTCCGCGCGCTTCGGGCTCGACTCCCCGAGCGACCTCGGGAAGCCCGGGCCCGA
>JAKIVT010000155.1 GCA_022750415.1 Thermoplasmata archaeon | reverse complement strand
GGACCGGTCCACGTCTTCGCGGACTCGTCCTACTCCGACCCGAACGGGTCGTACACCACGACGGCGGAAATCGCGGAGCGGGTGTCGCTCGCGCTCTCGGGCTCCGGGCACGCGATGACCGTCGCCATGGTCAGCGCCGGTGGACTGCCCACCATCTTGGCCGCCGGTTCTCCCGGTACGCTCGTCGTGCTCGGGGGGCTGGTCCCCGACTCGGTGCTCTCCAATTCGAGCACCCTGCTCGCCGACTGGGTGTCCCATGGTGGCACCCTGATCTGGGCCGGAGGTCTCTTGGGCGGAGCGGAAGGCCACCCGGGCTCCGGCGGATTCGTCTCCGACCCGCTCGGCCCCGAGGGGCAGTTGGACCTCGTCCACTTTCCGCTGAGTGACACGGCGGGTCCGGGTCCGTTGCTGAGCGAAGCTCCGACCCTCCTGGCCCAGGCCGTCGGAACGACCTACAACGGCACCCCGAGCGGGGCGAACACGACGGAGGCGGCGGCCCACGGTGGGATCGACCTGGGGTGGGACAGCCCATCGGGGGGGACGGGGGGAGCCCCGCGGAGCTCCCTCGTGTACGTGCCGGTGGGTTCCGGCGGCGTGTTCTTCTTCGGCGGGTCGGTCTGGGGCTCGAAGCGGCCGCCCCTCGACGTTCCGGCCGCCAACCTCGCCTTGGCCGACGACGTCGCGCTTCTCGTGGCCTCCGGGTACGTGCCGGCGGCCGGTCCCTCGGCGTACGCCAACCTCCACCTGGACCCTCGGGAGTCGGTGACGCTCCGGCTCACCGTCCCGAACGGCCTCGCTGCCCGCGGGCTCGTGGTCCTGGTGACCACGCCGACGGTCCCGACATTCCTCTCGTTCTGGTCCGAGACCCTGGTCCCCGCCCCTTCCTAGGGGTTCGGGCCATCGGGGAGGTCCGGGCCTGCGGCCGCTGGCGGAAGCCGACGGCGGAGGAACTTCGGCACCCCGAATACGGCCAGGATGCCCGCCGGGACGGCGATGAGGATGGAGCCGGCGACCCCAATGTCGGTCGCGAGGAGGAGGGAGGGAATCCCGACCTGGACGGTCGCCACCCCGGGCCCGGCCAAGTACCCGCAGGCCCAGCCGTCCACGAGGAACGGGTCGGGGGAAACGCCGGGGCCGGACGCCCGCCAGGAGACGTCACAGGAGACGAGGTGGACCAGGACGGACGGGTCCGGGCGGGCCTCGAACGTGGCGCTGACGGTCGGGCCCCCCACGTTCCCCGAGACCGACCCGGGGGTTCGGACCGTCGCGGCGCACACCCAGTCGCTGGCGGGGGACCCCTGGCACGGGTCGAGGAGCGAGGCCGCCGAAGGCGTGAGGATCAGTTGGTCGAGCAGTACGGAGCTCCGGGCCCCGTAGACGGTGATCTTCACGACCCCCGGACCGACCGTGACGTTCGAGGTTCCGGCCACCCACGTCGGCTCGACCGAATCGAAGTCGACCTCAACATGGTTCGGGCACGGGGCGAGGGTGTCGTCGGTCAGGGAACTGCTCGGGCAGGCGGAGACGTAGATCGCGCCACTGCCGGAGGCCCGCGCGAGGACCCCGAGGGTGGTCGGCCCGGGGAGGTAGAACGCCGTCGTGAAGGCGCCGTCGGTGTCGACCACGCTCCCCCAACTCTGGGCGTCGCGCGAACCGGTGCCGACCTCCGTCCAGGTCCCGGCCCCGATTCCCTGGTCGCCCTTGACCCACAAAATGGGGGCCTGCAAGGGGCCAGCGCCGTTCGCGGCCATCCAGGCGCTCGTCGCGTTCAGCGCGCGCGAGAGGCCTCCGGGCGGGACGACGGCCGCGGCCGCGATCGTCGTCCAGCCGCCCTCCTCGTGGGTGAAGGCGACCGAGGAGGCGTTGCCGAGGAGGCCGACCGGGGTCCAGTGGAACCCGGCGGCGTTCGATGCGAACGCGTTGAGGGAGACCGGCAGCCGTCCGCCGATGCTCGCCTGAACAATCCCTTCCGACGGGCCGTAGAAGAGGTCGACCCAGACCTCCGAGCGGGTCCCGCCGGTCACCGGGAGGGGCACCACCAAGGGAAGCCGACCGTTGTTCGTCGTGCCGTATCCGACCAACGCGCCGAGAGGTCGCCCATTCTCGAGGTCGTAGTGCTCTTCCCAAGGGTTCCAAAGCGCCCCCGAAGGTAGGCCGTTGGCGGAGATGGCGGCCCAGATGATCGGCTCGACCGGGACGACCGAGCCGGCCGGGAGCTCGGAGAAGACGGTATCGAGCAATCCTTCCGGGGTCTCGACGAACGGCGTGGTGGCGTTGGCCGCGACGTTGGGTCCCGAGAGGGTTCCCGTGTCCAGGACGAACGGGGTCGACCGGACCCAGGCATCCCCGCTGGGGAGGTACGCGGCATCGAGCAAGAACTCCCGGTCCGCGAGCGCGAGCACGCTCGGTCCCTGGAGGGTGAGCGGCCCGTCCGTGGCGTTCGCGATCGAGTAGATCCGGGTCTGTTGGTTCGTCACGCTCGGCCCGAGGTCGCTCTGCGATTCCAAGACGTCCGACAAGGCGTACGGATTGTCCCAGTCGTACGGACCGTACTCGGGGGATTGGGGCGCCGCCCGGTCGACGACGAGGCTCGTCGCCCCGAGCAGCCCGAACAAGTTCGCGACATGGGAGGTGGCGTTGTTGTACGTCGCGGTGTACGTCCAGGCGACCGAACGGGTCGCGAGGTTCAACGGCTCGATGCCCGGGGGGCCGGGGATATAGATCGCGCTCCCGGGGGGATAGACGGTGAGGGGGTTCGTGGGGGATTGTCCGTGCCCGACATACTCGGTGGGGTCGGGCGGGAACAGGGCGACCCGCCCGAGCGGAGGGACGCTCGCGTCGAGGGTCTGGGCCGTTGTCAGGGCCCCGGGGGCGTCGGGGACATGCGCGATCCGTCCATCGAAGTTCCCCGAGGCGAACGGTAGGGCGACGATCACCACGAGCAGGACGGCGGCCGGGACCGCGGTCCTCCGGAGTCGGAGCTCCGCGGCCCTCCACCGGGGTCCCGCTCGTCCCACCCAAAGGGCCCCGTCGGCGGGGGGAACCTTCGACCAGTGCTGCAGCGCATTTCCCAGCAGGAGGGCGAGGCACGGGGTGAGGACGACGTCGAACTTCCCGGGGTCGTCGTTGACGGCGAAGAACGGCGCCGTGTGGAGCAGGAAGACGTAGAGGCCGCCGGGGATGATCGTGCCGGTCGAAAGCACGGCGAAAACCAAGGCGTTGAGGACGAGCGTGTCCGTCACCCGAGTCGGATGGGCGGCGTGCCAGGCGAGAACGGCGACGAAGAGAATGGAGAGGAGATAGCCGACGACGACTCCGATGGAGACGCCGGCCAGGG
>JAKIVT010000154.1 GCA_022750415.1 Thermoplasmata archaeon | reverse complement strand
TCCGACGCCGAGGAGCGCCGCGGAAACGAGAAACACCGACTTGCGCCGCCAGCGCAACTCGATCCGGGGCACCGCGATGGCCCAGGCGGCGGCGCCGCCGAGGGCGAGGCCCAGAACGAGGCCGACCGCGAACGTCGAGTAGCCGGCCTCCACGAGGTCGAGAGCGACGACGATCGAGAGGGCGCCGGCGCCGAAGCCGCGGACGGCGCGGGCTCCCATCAGCAGGAGCCCGTCGCGCCGCGACGGAGCCGGACGGGGCAGGGTCGACGGAGGGTCGGTCATCGCTTCCCCCGGGACGTGGGTCGGGTCCGGGTCGCTGCCATCGATGCTCGGGTCGTTCCGCGCGCCCCCGATCCCTTAGGGGGACGGACGACCGGTGTGCGGGAGCGTTCTCCGTTCGGCGAGCCTCCATAGGCAGTAGGCGTAGAGGGCGTCGTAGAACGGGAATTGGAGCCGTTGGTTCTCGAGGTCGTCCTTCGCGAGGAGTTGGAACCCCGTGGCGGCCGCCTCGAGGCCGGCCGCCTCGGGGGCCGACCCCGACCCGCCGTCGGCGACGCGAACGATCTTCGCGAGTTCGAGCAGAGCGGGGTCGGTCAACCGATACTTCCGGACGATGGCATCGAAGCTCACGTACTCCACGCCCTCCTCCACGTAGTGATTCAGTTCCGCCCCGGGCGCGTCGAACGGGATCGCGTTCTTCTCGGCGGCCACGTGCAGAACCTCCCCTTTCGGGACGTACAGAAACTCGGCGTCCGCGTCGACGAACTTTCGGATCAACCAGGGGCAAGCAATCCGGTCGACCCTCGCTTTCTCCCGCGTCACCCACTTCAATGTCGGACCCCGCGGGGGAAACGCTCGGTCGGTTGAAGAATGTGGCCTGCCCGGAACGGGCCGTCCCATGGACCGACCGTCCCTCGCCCGGAGGGACCGAGGGCCGGATCCGTCCGCCCGCGTCTCGTCGTCACGCGCGACGAGTCGGCGTCCCGGTCTTTCGGACGCGCCAAATCGCCTCCATCGGCCATTTCTGGGCCCATCGCGCGTCGTGCCGGTCCAGGTAGCTGCTCCGAGCCCCCGGCGCCGGTCGGGTTTCCACGAGTTGTTCCACCGTGAGGCCATTTCGAGCGAAGAGAGCGATCCACTCCCCGTACGGGAGCTGGAATTCGACGGTATCGCCGAGGGTGACCTGTCGGAGGTCGAAGTACGACTGGTGGAGTCGCCGATCCTGTCGATCCTTCTTCGCGTCGAAGGCGATGTACCGCAACGGACTCGCCGTGGAGAAGACGAGGAGGCCCCCAGGGCGGAGGACCCGCGCGCACTCCGGCACTGTCCGCTGCGGGTCGCAGAACGTCATCGCGCCCCAGTCGCAGAAGACGACGTCGAACCGGGCGTCTCCGAACGGGACCCGTTCCGCGTTCGCCTGAACGACCGGGAGCGTCACTCGGGCCGACGCGATCAGTTTCGCGGCTTTCTGGAGCTGCGAGCGGGTCGCATCGAGCCCTACCGGTCGGGCTCCGAGGCGAGCGAGGCTGATCGACCAGCGCGCCGCCCCGCATCCGAACTCGAGGACGTCCTTGCCGCGGACCGGGCCGAGGAGTTGCAACGACGCCTCGGGAACCCTCCAGAGCCCCCACGTCGGGGCCAATCCTTTCTCGAGGGCTTTCCGATGCCGTCGGTCGTACTCGTCGCTCCCGGCTTCCCAAAACCGCCGGTTCGTACGGACGTGAGAATCCCCGGGTCGGGACGGAGCGCGACGCCGAACGGACATGGACCGAGGGGCCCATCACGGACCCTCCGCCATAACCTCTCCTCGAACGGCCCTCGGGGGTGGGGCAGTCGGCGGCAGCGAACGGGAGATGGGGGTTCGGTCGATGGCCGACGGGACATTCAGTTAGGTAAGCTAACTATTTATCTCCCAGATGAATTGATGGTCGAAGGAAAATGCCGACCGCCCGCGCCGCTCCGGTAGTCGCTCCGTCGCGAGAACAGCTTTTGCTCGAGGCCATGCGGTCGGTCTCCGTGACCTTCCGTGGCTGGTTGGCCGAGGTGCTCCCGGCGCGGGGCATGGGAATGGCCCAGTTCTGGACGTTGAGCGATATTGCCGAGCACGGACCGATGAACGCCGCGCACCTCGCGACGTACCGGTGCGTCACGCCTCCCACGGTCAGCGTCGTCGTCGACGAGCTGGTCCGTTCCGGCTGGGTGGAGCGCCGCCGGTCCGAGGACGACCGCCGGATGGTCGTGCTGTCCATGACGCCCGGAGGGCGGAAGTTGATCGCGGAACTTTGGAGTCACGTGGCGCAAAAGATGGTCGACGCGACGCGGGACGTCCCGCAGCGGGACCTCGAGGTCACCTCCAGGGTTCTCAGCACGTTCTCCGCCCGCGGCCGGGCCGACCTCGTGGTCGCCGCCGGAGGTTCCGCATGAGCGGCCCCGAGCTCCTGATGGACGGCCGGCCGTACGACCCGAAGTACGGCCGCACGCTGCTCGCCATTCTCGCCGTGATGGCCCTGATGGTCACGTACGTCGAGACAATGGTCCTGCCGGCGTTCAAACAGTTCTACGTCTTCTTCGACCAGACCGGCGGGAACTTCTCGACGATCGCCTGGATCCTCTCCGCGTACCTGCTCGTGGGCGTCGTCGTCACGCCGATCTTCGGCAAGCTCGGCGACCTCTACGGCAAGAAGCGGATGCTCATCCTCGTCATGGGCGTCTACGCCTTCGCCGTCACCCTGGCCGGATTCACCCCGAACATCGGCGACGCGTTCGGCGTCGCCCGACCGAACCAGATCTACCTCCTGATCGGGGTTCGGGCGATCCAAGGGGTCGGGATGGCGATGTTCCCGCTCGCGTTCTCGATGATCCCGGAAGTGTTCCCGGCCCGCCGCGTCGGCCAGGCGCAAGGGATCGTGGCGGCGATGTTCGCCGCCGGCGCATCCCTCGGCTTGGTCGGGGGTGGGTATCTCGCCCAGACGTACGGCTGGCAGGCCACGTACCACACAGTGATCCCGATCGCGGTCACGGTCCTCATCCTCGCCATCCTCCTCCTTCGCGAGTCCTCCCGGCACGCCAACCCGAGCCTCGACATCCCGGGCGTCGCGTCGCTCGGCTTCGGTCTCGCGACGTTGATGTTCGCGATCAGCCAGGGCTCGACGTGGGGGTGGGGGACGTGGAACGCCGTCACCTACGGAACCGTTCCCTGGGGTGTGCCGGAATTCTTCGTTCTCGCCGTGATCGGCTTCGCGTTCTTCGCCTACTGGGAGCCGCGGGCGAAGAACCCGGTCGTCAACTTCGCGGCGATGAAGCCGCGGAACATCTGGGTCTCCAACGTCAACGGGGTGATCGCGGGACTGTTGATGTTCCTCGTGTTCACG
>JAKIVT010000153.1 GCA_022750415.1 Thermoplasmata archaeon | reverse complement strand
GGGAACCGCCGGCGCGGTCGCCCCCAGCGGCACCGCCCTCGTAGGCCGGTCGTTCACGACCCAGGTCCCGGCGAGCAAGTCGCCCAGCCGCTGGTTCTCCGGACTGAACGACATCCCGAACGCCCCCGCGGCCGTCGGGATCCCGACGCCGAGGGTGAGGAGGAGCACGATGGCCGCCACGACCGTCACTTCCGGCAAGAGGGTGGCGGTCGCGGTGAGGCCAAGACCGGCGATCCCCCGGATGGCGAGGACGGCGAGCTCGGCTCCGACGACCCCGACCACGGTCAGCGGGATCAACTTCGGGGCGTTTCGCAGGAGCGCGGGAACGACGGAGGGGCGCCGGAGGGAGCGGTCGGTGACCGCGAGCCGGAACAGCCGCTTGCCGAGCGTCGTTCCGAACCAGTGCTCGGCGACCACGAAGTAGGCGAATCCCCAGGCGGCGTATCCGATCGCCGCGGCGTTCAATGGAACGCCGGTGAGGACCGCCGTCACGGGGCCCCGGGTCAGCACGACGATCGAAATCCAGAGCACCGTTGCCGGGAGGGCAATCAAGAGGAAGTCGACGAGCCCGGCGAAGAATCGGCGACTCGGGGTGGCAAACCGGGGACGGGCGAGGTCCCGGGCGACCCGGACCAGCCATCGGGCGGTCCACCAGGCCCGGGCCGCGTCCCGGGGCCGGCGCTCCTTGGAGACGACAAGGGCGCGAAGGTTGCGGTGATCGAGGTCGACCCACGGGGGAACCTCGAGCCCGGCCCAGGGGAGGTCCCCCGGAATTCCGGGCGCCGCCAGCAGCCGGCGGGTCCTCTCGAGAGCCGAGTCGGCGGCCGCGCCGGCCAACCGAACCGCGCCGGCAGGGTCCCCGTCCAAGGAGAGCTGGACGGAGTTCCGGAGGAGGGTCTCGGGGGTCGGGGGAGGGGCCGCGATCGCCGGCGCCGGAACTCGGGTCCTCCGGTGGACCGCCCAGTCGAACGCCCAGGCCGCGACGACGGCCATGATCCCGGAGAGGTAGAGGAGATCGAGCGCCCCCGCCCCCCCGATGACATAGATGGCGGGAGCGCCCCCCGTGTAGAGGGGCGGCTGGCGGAGTACGTCGGCCCCGATCAGCACCCCGAGCGTCGTGGAAGCGTACGCGAGCGGGAGCGCCCACATGCTCGGCAGCTTGAGCCGCTCGACGATGGGCACGGCGAGGACCCCGACGCCGAGCGGGGCGAGGAGGTAGTACGGGAACGCCGAAACGATTCCCAACCCGGGGAGGGATTCGGTGGCGAGGAACGTGACCGCGATGGCCCCGGAGGCGAGGCCGAGCGCCGCGGCGAAAATCCAGTCGCCCGCGACCGGCGGGGTCGGTCGGGAGCGGACGAGAAGGATCCCGAACCCGGTGAAGACCGCCGCGACCGCGACCACAACGACCGTTGCGAGGAGGTTCGGCAGAAGGATGGACGCCACGAGGGCGGCGGAGGTCTCGGCGGCGAGGAGCCCGACGAGCCGCCACGGAGCCGGGGCGCCGCCGCTCGTCAGACGGCGGAGGAAGAGCCCGGAGAGCACCAGGGGAATGATCCCGCCGGCCACGCTGATCGCGAGGACGTCGTGGCCAATGGCGAGGAACGGGAGGTCGCCGAAGATGCCGACCACCCCGCCCACGACGAGGAGCCAGAACGTCCGCCGACCGAAGCCGGCTTCCCGGGCGTGCTCGGTGTCGTTCCAGGCGAAGAGATAGAGGAACAACCAGAGGAGCGGCAACTCCCCCAGGTAGGCGATGGTCTGGACGACGTTCGACCCGACCGACCAGCCGTCGACCACAGACCTCCGCAGCGCGGCGCCCAGCGTCCGGCGCCGGCTCGGGAGAGCCGGAGGCGGCTATATCCCGCTTCGGGCGAGAGCGACCCTCGCTCGCCCGCCGTCCGCAAACGATTATTCGTCGACCCCGCTCGGCGGTCCGATGGGGGCGACCCGAACGGAATCGGACTCGCTCGGTGCACGGGAGGTCCCGGCCGAGGCGTACTACGGCATTCAGACGCTCCGGGCCGTAGAGAACTTCCCGGTCAGCGGCCTGACCGCTTCGCACCACCTCCGCCGGGCCTACGCGCTGGTCAAGCTCGCCTGCGCGCGCACCAACGTCGCCCTCGGGGTTCTGGACGCCCGCCGCGGACGGGCCATCGAGCAGGCGGCCGAAGAGCTCGCCGGCGGACGGTTCGCCGACCAGTTCGTCGTGGATGTGTTCCAAGCGGGCGCCGGAACCTCCTACCACATGAACGTCAACGAGGTCCTCGCCAACCGGGCTCTCGAGATTCTCGGGGAGCCGCGAGGCAACTACGAATCGGTAAGCCCGAACGACCACGTCAACCGGGGGCAATCGACGAACGACACGTTCCCGACGGCCGCGCAGGTCGCGACCCTATTCGCCTTCGCCGAGCTCGTTCCCGCGGTCCGAGTCCTCTCCGAGAGCCTGCGGAAGAAGGGACGAGAGTTCGCCGAACTCCCGAAGGCCGGTCGTACCCACCTGAAGGATGCGATGCCGGTCACGCTCGGGGCCGAGTTCCACGGGTACGCAACCGCGCTCGAGCACCTGCTCGAACTCCTCCCGCCCATCGAGCGGGGTCTCGCCGAGGTCCCTCTCGGCGGGAGCGCGGTGGGCAGTGGGATCAACTCCTCGCCCGGCTACCGGACGAGGTCCGTCGCCGAGCTGGCCCGCCTGTCGGCCCTTCCCATCACCGTGGCCCGAGACCCGTTCGAGACGATGCAGAGCCGGTGGGCGCTCGGCGCCGCTTCGGGCTGGCTCCGTAGCCTCGCCCAAGAACTGGTCCGGATCGCGAACGACCTGCGCCTCCTTTCGAGCGGACCGGCCACCGGCTTCGATGAGATCCATCTCCCGGAGATTCAGCCGGGTTCCTCGATCATGCCCGGAAAGGTCAATCCCTCGGCGGCGGAATGCCTCGACCAGGTGGCATTCCACGTCATCGGGGCCGACCTCGCGACCTCGCTCGCCGTCCAGGCGGGTCAGCTCGAGATCAACGTGATGATGCCCCTTGCCACGTTCGAGGTGCTGTTCTCCGCGAAGCTCCTCACCAACTACCTCCCGGTGTTCGCCCATACCTGCGTCGACGGCATCGTTCCGAACGCTCCGGCCCTCGAACGCTACCTGCTCGAATCCACCGCCCTCGCGACGATCCTGACGCCGCGGTTCGGGTACCCGAAAGTGGCGGAGCTGATCCACGAGTCCGCCCGGACCGGGACTCCCGTACGAACGCTCCTCGTCGAGCGCGGGCTGCTGAGCGCGGTCGAGGTCGAGCAGGTCCTCGGCAAGGCCGCCCTGCTCGCCCTCACGAAGCCGGTGGCGTGAGCCGCGGACCGGCGGCTTCCGGCGAGAAATTATGAGCGACATCCCCGTCCGGAGCTAGCG
>JAKIVT010000152.1 GCA_022750415.1 Thermoplasmata archaeon | reverse complement strand
CAACTTGAGTACCGTCCACGGCGCGTACGAGATCTGGGTCAACGCGACCCACTACGCGACCGGCCGGGTCTACCTGAACGCCTCGCTGGCCGGCACCGTCTCGCTCGGGAGCGTCCCCCTCACCGAACTCGTCTGGGTCGCTGGCCGGGTCTTGATTGACCCGTGGGAATCGCTGGGCACGAAGCTCGGGGAGGGCGCGGACCAGGTGATCGTGACCGCCTGCGATAGCACATCGGCGTGCGGGCCGTCCGAGCCGACGAGCAGTGGGGGATTCTTCAACGTGAGCGCCCCCGCCGGTACTGCGGACGCGCTGTCCGTCTCGGGGGGCGGCCCGCGTGGGTATGGCAATGCCCTCCCCGGCTTCAACTCGACTCGTCTCGCCTTCTCGGCGACGGTCCCGTACACCCGATACAACGGCACCGGCCCGGGAGGGGCGATCGAGCTGCCGATCCTGGGCGGCGAGGCGGGCTATCTCTTGCAGATGGCCGGCCCCGGCACGCGGCCAGCGTACTTCGCCGCGTTCGGCGTGGAGTCGTCGGGGCCGAACCCGAACCTCGGTGGGTTCGTCACCGGGGGCGCCGGGTACTACGTGGCGTTCCTCCCGAACGGCGCGTCCAACCTCCAGACCTCCGGCGGCGCCGAGGCCCTGGTTCCGGCAGCCTCGAGCGTCTCCTCGGCCGTCCTCCACGGCGGGGCCGTCGTCTCCGGCCCCAACGTGTCGATGGCCGAATTCGGTTTCGTGACCGCGACGATCCGCACCGTCGGCACCCACGTTCCCCTCTCGGAGATCCACTTCCTCGCAATGGGGTCCGGAGGTCCGACCAACCAGCCCCTCAGCGGATTGGCCCTCTCGAACGGCCTCGGTTTCGTCAACGTGACCGCGCCGCCGGGGAACGACTCGGTGACGGCGGGGTCGACCGCCTACACGAACGTGACCGGGTTTACGACCGTGGCGAGCGGTGCCACCGACCCGTACGGTCCCATCTCCATGACGGCCCTCGCCGGCGAGGGGCTGGCGGACGTCCGGAGCGTGTACGTGAACACCGTGGGGGTCCCCCCGACCCCCGGGGTGCTCGACAACGTCACCGAAAGCCCCGTGCTCGGGCTCCACGTGTCCGAGTCGACCGCCGGCGGGATTCACGGGCCGGACGTGCTCGGCAGCGACCTCGGGCAGTACTTCCTCTCGGCTGTCCCGGCCGACGCGGCGAACATCACGTTCACCGCGCTCGGGTTCACCCCCCTCACGCTGCACGCGAACCTGACCGCCGGCCTGAACGTCGTCGTGCCGAGGCTGAACATGACGGCGAACGGCATCCTCGAGGGCCGCGTGGTCGCCGACCCGGGCAATATCTCGGTGCCGTACGCGGAGGTCGTGGTCTGCCCGACCACCCAACTGACTTGCCTCAACCACATCCAAACGAACGTCTCCGGCGTCTTCTGGATCGGGGCGCCCGCCGGGCTCGACGAGGTGACGGTCGATTCGCCGCTCTACCTCTCGAACCTCACGAAGCTCGTGAACGTGAGCCCCGACACGTTCACCGACCTGGGGGACGTCCCCGTGTTCACCTTCGGGACCGTGCACGGGTTCGTCCGTTCCCTCCCCTATGGGAGCCTGCTCGCCGACGTGAACGTGAGCGTCTGCTCGAAGTACTCCTCCCCGGGGAGTTGCCTCCCGGACGAAACGGTGGCCACGGACGCGAACGGGACGTTCTCCATCCAATCCCCGCCCGGGACCTACTACCTGTACGCCTCAACACCGGGCTACAACGCGACGCGCTACCTGATCGAGATCAGCCCGGGGGCGGACCTGTTCGTAGGTACGATGTTCCTGCAGCAGTACGGCGAGGTCCTCGGGGAGGCGGTGAACGCCACGGGGGTACCGGTCGGCGGCGCCACCGTGTTTCCGTGCCCCACCTACGCCGGGCCGTGCGGGGCCGCCGCGACGACCGCGTCGGACGGGTCGTACCACCTGTGGACCTCCCCCGGCCCGACGGTCCTGACCGCGTCGGCTCCGGGGTACGTCGACGGCGCAATCCCGGTGAACGTGGTGTCGGGGGGGGTCGTGCACGCCGCCCCCATCGTCCTCACTCCGATCCCGCCGAATGTGGAGGAGAACGTGAGCGGGACCGTGACGGCGGCCGCCACCGGGTCCGGTCTCGCCAACGCGCTCGTCGTGGCCGACGAGAACGGAGGGCGTGTGGGGCAGACGGTGACGGGCGCGGGAGGCGCCTACCGACTCCAGGTCCGGTGGGGGACGGTGGAGGTGGTGGTGGGAGCGCCGAATTACCGGTCGGAGAACGCGACGCTGACGGTGCACGCGAACGTGACGGGAGTGGACTTCGCCCTGGCCGCGATGACCTACCGGGTGTGGGGCGTGACGTCGGACGAAGGGACGCGAACGATCCTCTCCGGCGTGCAGATCGCGAACAACGGGACGACCGTCGCGAGGTCGGACTCGAACGGCCTCTACCAGCTGCAATTGCCGAACGGAACGACGACCCTGACCGCGAGCTACGCGACGAACGGGACGATCCAGTACGGGACGGTCCATTACGCGGTTCCCGTGTCGGGGGCGTCGGTGGAGTACAACCTCGCGCTGCCGCGGTCGGTGGTGCCGCTGCGGGGCGTGGTCGTGAACGCGGCCACGGGCCGGCCCCTGACGGCGGCGTCGGTGGCGCTCTGGACGCCGGAGGGGAAGGGCGCGGGGAGCCGCGCGACGGACCGGGACGGCCAATTCACCTTCGGGACCGGCCCCGGAACGTACAACGTGTCAGTGACCGCGCCCGGATTCGAGCCGACGAATCAGACGGTCTCCACCGGCGAGGCCGGGAACTACACGACGGTTTCGTTGGAGCCGATCTCGACGGGGAAGGGCCCGGCGGGAATCCCGACCATCGAACTCGCCGCTCTCCTCGGAGGGGCGGTGGCGGTGGGAGCGGCGGCCGTGGTAGCGATCCGGTCCGGTCGGAGCCGGAGTCCACCGGCGGACCCGGAGGACGATCTGCTCCCGGTGTACGAACCGCCTACGTGACGACCACGAAGGCGCGCATGATGCCGTGGTACGTGCCGCAGAACTCGGTGCACTGGATCAGGTAGCTCGTCCCGACCGGGGCGCTCGGGATGTGGAAGGCGACGGTGTTCGACCGGCCCGGAATCGCGTCCAGACGGATGCCGAGGCTGGGGACGTTGAACGAGTGGATCACGTCGTCGCTGGTGACGTTGATCTGGACCTCGGTACCCGGATGCACCCACATGGCCCCGCCCGTCGCGGCGTTGTTGGCCGGGTTGTAGGTCGCGTTCGCGCACGTGTGGTTCGAGTAGCAGAACTCCCAGAACCACTGGTGGCCGATCACGTCGATGTACTCGTCGACGTGGGAGGGGGTCGCGTCGGTGTTGTCGTAGAGCAGGATCGT
>JAKIVT010000151.1 GCA_022750415.1 Thermoplasmata archaeon | reverse complement strand
GTCGCTCAGCATCGGCGCGTCGGTCGCCCCGTACCGGGTCTCCCTTCCGTTCTACGCGCTCAATACCGGCAACCTCGGCGAATCGACCAGTTTCGGCGTCGCGGACAGCGCCCGGCTCGCCTCGATCGGTTGGACGGCCATCGTCGAGAAGGGAACCGCGGTCTTGCACGCGCCGACTCCGCTCTCCCCCGGCTCGAATACGTCGTTCCAGGTCGTGCTCTCCTCGCCGGCCCACCAGGCGCTTCCGCCCGGCTCGGTCACCGTGACCGCCACCGTCGCCAACCTCTCCGGAGGATTCTCGCGCACCGTCGTCCTGAAGGTGCCGACGCTCGCGATCACCCTCAACAACTCGAGCGCGATCCTCACCGGACCGGGCCTCGGTTCGCCCAGTCCCTACCCGAGCTGGCTCCCTCCCGTCCTCGCCTTCGTCCCCGGTGCCGCATTCCTGGTCGTGGCCGTGACGTACCGCTGGTTGCGAACCCGGAGGTGGACCCGGCGATGAACCGCCGCCAACTCCTCCAAGTGGCGCTCGTCGCCGTTCTCCTGGTCGGCTCGACGCTCCCGTTCCTCGCGGTCGCCCCCACCGCCCGTGGCGCCCCCGTCTTTGGAGCGCTTTCCGGAACGATCTCCGGACCGTCCTACGTCGGCGAGACCCAGAACGCGTCGTACGTCGTGAACGTCTCCGGCGGCCCGGCGGTGGCGGCCAACGGGACCCAGGTCGGGGTGTACTCCTACAACGCCTCGGTGTCGGGCTCGAACACGACGGGAGTTTCGTTCTCCCCGACGGGCGGCTCGCTTCCGAACGGTACCGTCAAGCTCGAATTGCGGACGTCGAACGTCTCGCAGTTGCTCACCCTCTACGTCCTCGTCACGTCGAGCTTCGCCGGGAAGAACGCCACCCAGAACCTCTCCTATTCGGTGAACGTCATCGTCCCGTACCGGATCTCCGCGACCCTCGTGGCAGGCCCGGGCGCCTCCCTGGCACCGTTCGCGCTCACGGTCACACTGGACGGCACCCCGGTCGGCTCGATTCCCATCGGCGCGCTCACGGCCGGCGCCCACACGCCGGTAACGTTCAGCTACGTGAACCCGAACCTGGCGGCGGGCTGGCACACGTTCGCGATCTCCCTTGCGCAGGAGCACGGGCTCCTTTCCTTCGCCGGAGGGAGCGAGTCGGTGACCCTGACGTTCTACGTCGCGGGGCCTCCCGCGAACAACACGATCTGGATCGTGACCGGCGTGGCGGTGTTCGTCGGTGTCGTCTTTATATGGACGACCCGGGTCGCCGCGAGCCGACGCGTGCGGGCGAAGAAGTGAGCCCCGGCGAGAGTACCACAATGACGAATCCGGACCCGCGCTGCACCTCCTCCGGCGTCGCCTTGGGAGGCCGCGGCACGACGACCTTCCCGTGCCCGGACTGCGGCGCCGTCGAGCTCGGCCGGTGCGCCCGCTGCCGCGACCAGTCGGTCCTGTACACCTGCCCGAACTGCTCGTTCCAAGGACCGTAGGAGCGCTCCGATGGGCCAGGTCGCCGTGTTGTTCCGGCTGATGCCCCAGGGGGTCGAGACCGACCTCAAGGCCGTCGCCGAGGGGGTCCGCGCCGTTCTCCCGCCGGGCGTCCAGGTCCGGGGGCTGCAGGTCAAAGACATCGCCTTCGGCCTCCGCGCGCTCCTCATCAGCGCGATCATGCCCGACACCGGTGGCGTCCTCGACGCGACCGAGCAGGCGTTCGCCAAGGTCCCCGGGGTCGAGTCGGTCGAGGTGATGGAGGAGGGGCTCCTCTGAGCCGCCCGCCCTCTCGACATTGGACCTGTTCACCCACGTCCTGACCGCCTACCTGCTGACGTTCGGCCTCGTCGGCTTCCAGCCGAGCTACCTCATCGCCGGCGCGATCGCGGGCGGGCTCCCCGACGCCGACATTCTTGTGTTCCCGCTGGCCCGAAGGTTTCCGATCCTCCGCCACCACGGGATCACCCACTCGATCTTCGGCGTGACCGTCTTCGCCGCCATCGGGGGACTGTGGGTCGCGCCGATGCTCGCCCACGGGGGCAACCCGCTCGTGTTCTTCGGCGTGATGATGGCCGGCGGACTCGCCCACATGCTCGAAGACGGGTTCACCCACTACTCGGTCGCGCCGCTCCTGCCGTTCTCCGAGAAGCCGCTCGAGGTCGACGCGGACCGGGCGATCAACTTCGTCACGCTCGTCGTCTCGGTCGTCTCGTTCTACGTGCTCCTCGGCGTGGAACGGGGCCACGTGGCGTTCGAGGTGTACTTGCTCTCCGTCTACGCCCTGATGGTGTTCTTCGTCGCGTACTTCGTCGTCCGGGGCGCCGCCCGGCTCGCGGTCGAACGGCGGAAGAAGACCGTGGGCGACTTCGACGTCGCCGTGCCGACAACAAACCCGTTGGTCTGGCTCCTCCTCCGGGAATCGAAGACCGGCGGCCGGATGCGGACGTCGTTCGCCCGGTACGTCTTCGGTCGGGGGGTCACCCGCGGTCCGTTCTCGGTCGACGTCCCCATGGATGCGCCGGGGACGAGCGGCCCCGCCGTGGACGCTTCGGACGCCCTCGCGCGGACGTACGGCCTCGCCCGGAAGGAGAGCGGAGTCCTCGACGATACCTACAGCTTCGGGGAAGCGACCGCGGTCGGCGAGGGCAAGTGGCGCGTCCATTGGTACAGCCTCGAGTTCTCGGCGTTCGGTCGCGCGGCCGGTGTGCGCGTCGACCTCGCCGCCGACGGGACGGCCCACACGAAGAGCGCCTGGCACGTCCCGCTGTGGCGGCGGGAGCTGACGTGACGACCGCCGACGGCGCGCTCCGGGAGCGCCGGTCCGGCGACCTTGTCGACACCGCCTCTTCACCGTCCGAGACCCGGCGATTGCTCACCGAGTGGGCGCAAGCGTCGACCGTTACCGGAGACGCGTGGAGCCCGGGGATGCTCGACTGGGCCACGAGGTCGCTCGAGAGCGGACTGTTCGTGGGCCGACTCTGGGTCGGCCCGAAGGACGACGCGGTGGGGATCGCGCTCGGCACGGCGCCCGGGGAGGTCGGGGGCCGGGTGGAGGTCGCCTATCTCGCGGAGGGGTACGGCCACGCGGCCGCCATCGAATCGTTCGTGGCCCGGCTCGACGCCCCGGATGCGTTCGGACCTCTCGTGGAACTGCCCGACCCGCCGGCGCAGCAGGGCCCCCGTCCCTTTGAGACCGCATTTCGCCAACGGGGATTCGTGCCGGTGGTACGGATGGACATGCGATACCCGGTCGATCGTCCCCCGCCGGCCGCGCCGATCGACCCGTCCGTCCACCTGCGCAGTCTCGCGAAGTCGGACGCGGAGTCGCTGGCGAAGCTCACCGCCCGCGCGTACGCGGACAATCCGGTCGACGTGGCCTTGTTCCGAAGGTTCCGCGACCCGCTCCAGG
>JAKIVT010000150.1 GCA_022750415.1 Thermoplasmata archaeon | reverse complement strand
GCATGAGGTCGAGCACCGTGAAGCTCAGCCCTAAGGAATGAAGGTGCGAGAGCGGGGCGGTCGGAGCCCAGGGCCAGGGAAGCGAGAGGTCGAACTCGAGGAACGCCGCCGCCGCGAGGATCAGTAGCCGATCGGCCCGCCCCAGCAACCCCGCGTAGAGCCGACCCTGGCCGACGGCTTGCGCCTGGGTCCCCATGTAGCTCGTCAGTAAGAGGCTCACGAGGGCGAACAGGCCGAGCGGCAAGTAAGCGAACCCGGACGCCGCCAGCCCCGCCACGATCGCCACGTCCGCGTACCGGTCGAACACGTGGTCGAGGAAATCGCCGCGCACGCTGGAGCGTCCGGTCCGTCGGGCCACGGCCCCATCGAGGACGTCGAAGACTCCCGAGGCGAAAATCAGCAGCGCGACCGGGAGGAAAAGAAGCGGCGTGGTCCAACGGACCAGGAGGGAAAGGAGCCCGGCGGCGACCGCGAGTCCGAGGGCGAGCGTGCTGAGGGAGTTGGGGGACCATCCCAGGAACGGGGTGCTCAGGCGCTCGACGTACGGGCCGACACGGCCCCGGTACGACTCGGCCACCATCGGGGTCGGCTACGCCGGTGGGTCCAAAAGGTGCGCGGCGACGCGGGGGTGGGAGAGCCAATCGACGGCGCCAAACCTCGGCCCCGGACGACGGAGGATCAATTCCTCCACCTCCTTGGCGACCGAGGCCGCCGAGCGCCCCGTCGTGTCGACCTCCCAGACGCGGCGTCCGAGGCCGACCGCCTCGGCCACGACGATGTCGAGGGCCTCGGCGAGGTAGTTCTCCCTCCGGTCTCGGGCCGTTCCCCGGCGCGCCGAGCGCAACCTCCGGACCAAGACATCGGGGCGGCATCGGAGGACCACCACATCGGAGATTGGAAGGAGGTGGGACAAGTGGCCGACCACGACCAGGTCGCCGGCGTCCGGGCGCTTCCTCCGCATCCACCGGGCCAACGCAGGCAAGTCGACCTGAACCCCCGATCGGGTTCGGCGCCCCAGCCCCTGCGCGAGCGCCAGGTCGCCGACCTCTACGACCGGGAATCGGACCGCGATCCGGCGTCCAACCGAAGATTTCCCGGTCCCGGGCGTGCCGGTCAGGGCCACCCGTTCCGGGGCTCCCGGTCGACGGTGCGACGTTCCCATTATTGACCGGCACCCCCGAAGGTCTTTAAGGAGAGGCCGGTATGGCACGGCACTCTCGCGCACCGACGGGAAGAAACGCTAGCCACCGCCGGAGAGTCCGAACCATGAAGGCAACCGCAGCTCAGGGACAGCCATTCGCCCAACTCCGACCCTACGTCCGTACGGGGGTCGCGCTCCTCATCGTTTTGATCATGCTGATCCCGGGCTCCTCGCTCGCCCTCGCCGCGCAAGCGAACCAGGCCCGTTCGCCGACCGGCGGAGTCGCCGTGCCGGCGTCCTCGACCGTCCAAACCGGTGCCCAGCTCCAGCACGACGCCTTCCTCCAGAACCCCGGCACCCCTCTGAGTTCGCTGCCCCACGCCCAGGTCCTCGGCAACCTTCCGTCGAACCAGCAGATTTCCTTCACTGTGGGGTTCCAGATGCGGAACGCCCAACTCCTCGCCAATATGATCTCCGAGCAGGAGACTCCGGGCTCCGGGCTCTACCACCACTGGCTCACCAACACCGAAGAGCAGTCGCTCTTCGGAGCTGACCCGGCGACCTTCCAGAACACGGTGAATTACTTCACGTCCCTTGGATTCCACGAGGGGACCCGCGGCGCGATTTCCGTCTCCTTCTCCGGGAACGCGGCGCAGGTCGATAGCGCGTTCAAGACCCGGCTCGTCAACGTCCAGTACGGCAACGGGTCGCTCGGATACGTCAACGACCTCCCGCTCGCCCTGCCGGGCCCGATCGCGCCCCGGGTCTCCTCGATCAACGGCCTCGACTCCGGCATGGTCGCCCAGCCGACGAACCAGTTCAACGCCCAACTGGCGAACGAGCTCGGTGGCGGCTCCATCCCGGCCGCGGACCAGCCGTCGTTCGCGAGCGCCTTCGTCAACGCGACGGCGAACGAGACCTCGGCCTACAATTTCACGAATCACGGCTACATCTGGTTCAAGTACTACTCGACGACCCACCACCTGTACCGGACGTACCAGGTCATCACCCCCGGCGCGATCAGCCGGATGTACCAGGCGATGCCCCTGGTGAACGCGGGCTACAACGGCAACTCGACCGGCCGCCCGATCACCATCGCGATCATCATGGCCGGTGGGATCAACCCCGGCGACCTCAAGGGGTTCAGCCAGTTGGTTTGGAACAATCCGAACCAGATCCTCAACCGGCTCACCGCGGACCCCGTCGACCGCCAGTTCGGCCTCAACGGGACCCTCACCTACATGGACGGCGACTCCGGGGAGATGGCCCTCGACATCGAGTTCTCGAGCACGATGGCGCCCGGCGCGCACATCGTCCCCGTCTACGGACCCAGCCTTGCGTCGAACATTCTCGACGACGAGTACGCCTCGGTCGACTCGATGGTTCCGGCGCCGAACATCGTCACCAACTCCTGGGGCGGTGGCGAGGACCGCTGGCCCAACTTGTACGGGCCGAACTGGGCGAACGCGCTCACGATGCACGACTACTTCATGCTCCTCAGCGTGAAGGGATCGACCGTCATGGCGTCCAGCGCCGACGGCGGCGGGTTCGACAAGAACACCGGGATCCTTTCCGGAAGCTTCCCCGCGACCGACCCGTACGTGCTGTCGGTGGACGGGACCCGGACGACGGCCATGGGACCCGGCGGGGTGCCGTTCCCGGCGACCGACACCTACGGGTCGTTCAACACCGAGATCCCGCTCTTCGGTCTCCCGAACGAGACGATCCACGTCGACCAGACCATCGGCATCCAGAACCAGTCGTTCTGGTACGTCCCGAACACGAACCAAACCAACTATGCTCCGCCGTACGCGTCGGGCGGATTCGGCACCAGCTACTGGTTCACCCAGCCGTGGTACCAGCACGGACTCAGCGTGCCCAACGTCGGCCGCGCGCTCGGCAGTTCGGTCGCGGCCGAGGCCGACTTCAACCAAACGATCTTCTTCGACGGAACGTTCGAGTGGGGGTACGGCGGGACCAGCTTTGCTTGCCCGACGGCCGCCGGCGAGTTCGCGCTCATCGACGACTACCTGCGGGCGAACGGCCAAAGCCAGTACGTGGGCGTCGGGGATGTCCCGACGTTCGAAGTGGCCAACGCCTGGTACAACGGCAACGTCTCCCTCGTCCCCTACTACGATGTGACGAACGGCACGAGCTACTGGGGCAATATCGGTGCCCAGAACCAGTACGCGTGGCCGCCGGGGCAGGTCTACCCGCACCTCGCGACCGGCGTCTCGACCTACGGGTCCACCACGAAGGGGTTCGATTTCCCGACCGGGTGGGGCTCGATCAACGTCTGGAACTTCGCCCAGGACCT
>JAKIVT010000015.1 GCA_022750415.1 Thermoplasmata archaeon | reverse complement strand
CCTGTGGGCCTTGGACCAGACCGATGCGCAGGTCCCTGCAGGAAGGCCCACGCGACCCGCCACCTCCCGCCATTTGAGCTTCAGTGCGCGGAGCTCCATGATCCGCGCCGCCTTTTCCGGCGTAACTCGCCGGGGGCGGCCGGGGGGCCGCCCGGAGCGAGTCGGTCGGCGCCCCTCCCGAATCTCCCGCATGGCTACCCGGACCCGCTCGGACTTCCTCCGGGACTCGAATGATGCAACGGAGGTCGTGACCCCGAGCAGGATGTTTCGCGCGAAAGAGGCGGTGGCGTCGTCCGTCGGGGGGGTCGAAAGATAGGGTTCTTTGAGTGATGCAAACCGCAGCCCACCCTTTTCCAAGTCGAGGATTGCGCCGACGGCGCGGTCGAAACGTTCCTCACGGCTCCAGCGGTCGAGCGCCCAGACGAGGAGGATCGTCCAGCCCCGGTCGGGCCGGGCCGCGTCTCGGAGAAGACGGTCGTACTCTTCGCGCTCGACCCGGCCCGTCCCGGAGACCTTCTCCGAGTAGATTGCGACGACGTCCCAGCCGCGCCGGTCCGCCTCGGCGAGGAGGTCTCGCTCCTGGCCGGCGAGGTCCTGATCCTCCGTGCTGACGCGGAGGTAGAGAGCCGCTCGCTCGGTCAATTCACCGACCTCCTCGGTGCGAAGTACCCCTGTAACCGGGTTCATTGCGAAGTCTGGAACTCAACGTGCGGCCCCGGATGTTTCCGCCGCTCTCGTCAGGACGGCCCCGTAGTTTCTGGGCGTCCCGGGGAGTTCCAGTGTGTCTGGCTCCGAATCCAGTTTTCAAGGCGGATTCCGTTGTAACCGAGGTTGAGGGGGCCATGGTCCGTCCATTCCGGAACTCGGTTACACGTCCGAGAGGACGGCCGTTCATCCGACCGCCTTCCGCACCGACTCGAAGAACCCGTCCCAGTTCGTGAACTGCGAAGCCCCGTCCTCCCGAGTTCGAGCGCGGTCCTCGATGGCCCCTCGGATCGAGTCGAAGCGGTGGAGCGCCTCGCTGGCCAGTCTGAGGACATACGAGTCGTCGGGCGGCCGGCCTCCCTTCCGCATCTCCACGACCCGCCGGATCGTTCCCCCGAGCTCGGCGTCCATCCGATCGAGCCAGCCGAGGTCGGTCTCGGACGGAAGGTGAGGTCGATTGGTCGCGTCCAGCCGGTTGAGGGCGTTCAGGGCTCGTTGACGGTGGGCCCGAACCTTTGCCCGGTTCCGTTCCTTCTGGTGGCCCGTCCAGCAGCCAAGGCAACGCGGGCTCCGCCCGCCGTCGGGGAGGGCAATCCCGCAGCCGACGCACTGCCGGGTCATCGGCCCCTCCGGCTCGGGCCGGAGTCCCGCAACCCGGCAACCTTGCGCTTCAGGATGGCCCACGACTGCGGTGACGCCTCGATCCCGATGGACCGCCGCCCGAGCTTGTGACAGACCCGTAGCGTCGTCCCGGAGCCCGCAAACGGGTCCAGGACGCGGTCCCCCGCTTTGGTAAGGGTCGCGAGCAGGAGGGTGACGAGGTCCTCCGGCTTGGCGGCGAAGAGGTCTCCTTCGGTGGAGGGGAGGCTAAAGACGACGTCCACCGGGTACCGCCAGCCGTCTGAAGCGTACTCCCTTCCCGCGATCCCGTACGACCCGTGGTGGGCCGGTCCCTTCCACTTGATTCCGTGCCAAGGTTTCCCCCTCCGGTGCATCGCTCCGAGGTTGAACGTCAGGTCCCCCGTCTTCGCGCCCTTCCGCTTGAAGACGTGAATCATCTCGTGGGCGCGAAGCGGCTCGAAATCGGAGATCCAGGGGGAACTCCGGAGAGGACCGCCGGTCCGCCCCTTGACCCAGACGACCTGGAACCGGTGCTCGAGGTGGCCGAGGAACGTCGCCGCCGCCTCGAGGGCCATTGCCCCGGCGCCATGGAGGACGATCTGGCCCGTCGGGCGTAGGAGGCGGGCCCCTTGCTCGCCGAGCCAGTCCCAGTCCGGAACGCGGTCCCACTCCGCCGAAGTCGTCCCGTAGGGCGGGTCGAGATAGATGAGATTGAACGATTCCCCTTCAAGTCGGGGTAGGACGTCTTCGGCGATTCCCGACCGGAGCTCCGGGGCGTAGAGCGTCGGGCGGCACTTCCCGTAGGTTTCCCGGATCAGGTGCCGGCGTTTGCCGAGGACGTAGGACCTATCGCAGAGGTTCCAGTTCGGACCGTGACGGTGCGGGACAATCCGGGGTGAGGCCTCGGGGTGGTTGCGGGGGCCGGCGGCGGATTCAGGTGCGGACGCCGGCCCTTCGTCGACCGAGAGGGAGAGGGAAGCGACGTGCCCTCTCTCCCTCTTGCGTCGCGCCAAAGGCCCAGAATCTTGCTTTTCCTTCATCCTGAGACCAGCCTTGACCGCAACAGATCTGCGCGAGTCCGTGCCCCTCCGAACAGGTCACCTGGATCGTGCCTGGCGGGCAGAGGAGGAGGTGCCCGAGCCGGCGAGACTCGGTTCCCCGAGTCCCCCCACTCCCCCTTCTCGTCCTGACGAAGAGGGGAAACGGGGGAAGCGCGGGGGGTCGGCATGGGTGCAGGGGCGGCAGTCTCGGCCGCTTCGAGTCCAACCAGGAATTCCCGAGGGAGGTGCCACCATGAGGCCTTGTGGCTCGCGCGTAGCCAATCGTCCTTGACCCCGAGCTCCCGCCGGCACTTCGCGAGTCTTTGAGTGCCGAGAGCGAACTTGCCCGACTCGCGGCGCCGTCGGTTCAGCTCCTCTGCAATCGCACTCTGCTTGAGGCGCGTGATTCCGTCGTCTGCGCCGAGCGCCTGCGGGGAAGAACGTGCGAGATCGCCCACGACCGCCCCGAGTTCGCCGATGGCGTCATCGGCGGTGTTGGCCGCCGCCGATTCCCGGTGGTCCGACGCGAGCTTGAGCGTCGCCATGACGTCGATCCCTGCGATCTCGGCGGTGAGCAGGGCGACCGTCATCAACTCGGAGTCGCGGTTGGCGCCGAGTTCCTGAACTACCCCCTTCACCTTCGCTCGGAAAGTCGGCGACAGGGCGATTTCTCGCACCCGTTCGACGGGGAACTCGACCGTGGCCCGGGCACCCCAAGAGCTCACGCGAACTGCGATGTCCTTGAGCTCGGGGAAGAGGTTCCGGAGTACGAGGTCAAACCCGCCCTCGCCGACAGGGGAGGCCGTGGGGATTGTGAATCCTCGTGACTGCAGGGCGTCCTCAATGACCCCGCGGAAGGCGAGGGCCTTCGGGCCGTAGATTGGGACCTCTTCGACCTCGCGGCTGGCCGCGTTCCACCGCATGTACGGCGCCGCGCTGGCCTTGTACCCCTGGCGGACCAGGGCGTCCCGGACCTCGTCGAGGTCCTTGCCACGAGGCACGTCGAACTCGTCCATGCAGACCACCTTCCCGGCGGTGATCATCCTCGCCAGGGCCGCGACGCTGACGTTCTCCAGCAGGACGCCGTCGGTCATGTCGGCGATCAGACGCAGGATGTTCGTCTTCCCGGTTCCGTACCGCCCGCCGAAGAACAGGTAGAAGACGGCCGGAAGCGACTTGACGAGTCTGGCCTGAAGGATGAAGAGCGCGACGAGGACGTAGTGCCATTCCGAATCGAAGTAGTAGTGACCTCGGACCGACGCGACCACCGCTTCAAAGAGCCGGGGGCCGGGGTCGGCGTCCGCCGGAATCGATGGTATCCCGTGCCGGCTCGCGACATTATGGATGGCCGCCGAGAAGGACCGTTGGTTCGACGGAAAACGCCAGTACTCCGTCGAGAGCTCTGCGGCAACGGCGGCTGCGTCGTCGACGTGCCCTCCGAGGGCCCAGGCGCGCGCCACCTCTGCGAGAGGCTCCGGGAGCCCCGGCCCTTGTGCCCCCATCCTACCGGTCCTCCCGGATTCGGGCGAGGGGGAGCAGGATCCGGACTTGGGCCAGCAACTCCACGCGCGGGATCGAGTCGGGGGGAGCTTCGCCCCGGTAGGTGGGCGGGCCTAGACGCCTCACCCCACCGGCCTCCGGGAGAGACGAATCACTGTCGCGAAGCGCTCGAGGACGGCGAGTTTGGAATCCGTCGCCAGGATCGCCTCGACCTCGACCCGGAAGGGATCGCCTTCCGGACGGTCTCGCCGAACGAACTCCTTGAATCGAGCAAGTGCGGTCGCATCGAGTGCGTTCGGGTCAAGGGGCAGTTCGTTCGCGGACGTAGGACTCATTTCAACCTCCCACCCCGACGAGAATCAGGGGCGAGAGGGAAGGGAGGAACGGGTTGTCGTCGAATGAAAGAGTCTCTGGCGGGGGCGGGCCCAGACCCGAGAACTTCGAGTACCACCCGACCGACCCACCGACGGCTCGAACGGGCTCCGCCGGCAGCGGGGGCAGAAGGTCCGAGCGAAGTAGTCCGGCCATTGAGCGCAAGCGCTCGACGTAGTGCCGGAAACTCTCGCCAGGCTCTGGCAGGCCGACCAGCACCACCAACGGCTTCGGGACCCTAAGCGCGAACGGGAGTACCGCCAGAAGTACCTCCCGGGAATGGGGCCCGGCGGTGAATGTATCCCACCACAAGTTTTCAAACGAATCGTTCACGGGCGCGCCTCGGCGGGGGATTCGAGTACGAGCTGGTCGCGGTTGGGACCGACCGTCTCCTTCACGCGCCAGCCAATCTCGAGGAGGGCGTTGGCCTGGTCGAGCGGAACGATCCGTTGATGCGCGGGATGGGCGCTCGGGGGAGCAACTCCGCCTAACGGTTCGCGGAGGACGTACTTCCTCGCCACGACTTGGAGCTCCTCAGGAGTCATGGACCCCACGGGAAGCTTGGCAATCTCCTCCGTTGGAACGCCGAAGACGGCGAGGAACAGTCGAGCGGCCTCCTCGGTCTTAGGGCCGTTGTCCTGCCGGGCGAACGTCTCGAGGTACGGAACCGCTTTCTCATACTCAGCACGCATCTCGTCCACAAGCCGGTCCCCTAGCTTCTTCGAGAGGTTGTACCGGCCCGAGACTCCGAGGCTATGGCCCATCATCGCCTCGCGCGCCTCGCGGTCCACGCGTGCCGTCCAAAGCTGAGTCGAGCAGTACGATCGGAGCACGTACGGACGCCACCGCACCCCTTCGGGCCTCACCTTCGAGATTGCCGTGCGAATCTCAAAGACGACGGTCTTACTCGTAGTGTGGCCCCACACTCCCGATCCGTTGTGGACGTTTCGGGCCCCAAGCGGCGACATGGCGATGAGCGGGGACTCCGGGGCAAGCCTGTCGGGTACTTCGCGGTCGTTACGGATCCGATCCTTGAGGTAGGCAATGGTCGCTTCCGCAAACTCGGGGGTCCCGAACGTCACGTACGCCCGTCGCGTCTTCGAGAGAGTGGCCGGCACGTTGATTCGAACGGAGTGCTGACCAGGCTTCAGGTCGAATCGTGGTGCGCCCGGGCCGGAAAGCTTGAGCTCGGGGAAGGAGTCGAGGGTGAGGCCGGATTGCCCCCGGTATCCGCCGAGTACTCCGGGTCGAAGGCCCGCGTGTGCCATGGCGAGGGCGATTACCCGCCCCCGCACAGGAAGTGCGGCGAGAATCGTCCTGAGTTCGTCGGGAGTCGGCACCCGCTCGTTGTTCAAGGTCTCCCCTGAGACGCTGCTCAGCTTTGGGAACTGGTGGAATTCGACTCCGTTGTGTTTGAGCCACCCTGCGACGGCCGAGAGGGTTTTGCCGATGTACGAATCCTGGCGGCCCGCCCCCTTCATCCGAGCCGCGTACTCAACTGAGAGGTCCCGGAGTCTGGCCGGGTGGTCCCGCGCCATCCGGACAATCTCTCCCGGCGTGACCCGCTCGCCCTCAATGTCCCCAAAGGCCTCGGCGACAGCCGAGAGCTTTCGGGCTTCGAGATCGGCAGCCTGCTCCGACCGGAGCTTCCTCGCGTTGTACCATCCACGGACGCCGGGTTCCTCGAGGACGGTCTTCAACCGCCCCGGTCCCCGTCGCTTTGTGCGCGCCATTCCACCCGTCCACAGCCGAGGCCGGTATATATCCTTCTTGTCCCCGTTCTCTTGAGTTAGTGGACCGGTCGGGATTTGAACCCGAGGCCTCCGGTTTGCAAAACCGGCGATCTTCCGAGCTGATCTACCGGCCCTTGCGGAGCGCTCGGTCCCCGGACCTTATCGTAGTTCCGCCCGGCCGGTCGAACCGGCCGCCCGCGACGTAGACTCCGTGCGCGACCCTTCTATCTCATAAGCCGGACGAACCCCTCCTCCGGTCGTGCACCTGAGTGCGTTCACCGTCGTGGATTCGTATCCGGAGGACGTCGCGGCCGGACGGGACCGGTTCGCGGAGGTGCTCGCCCTCGCCGAGACGGGCGACCGGGCCGGATTGACCGCCATCTGGGTGGCGGAGCACCACTTCCACGCCGGGGGCGTCTGCCCGTCTCCCCCGGTGCTCCTCAGCGCCATCGCGACCAGGACCCGGCGCATTCGCGTCGGCGCTCTGGTCAGCGTCCTCCCGTTCCACAACCCGGTCGAGCTCGCCGAGCAGTACGCGATGGTCGACCGCCTCGCCGGCGGACGTCTGAACTTGGGGGTGGGAAGCGGGTACATCCCGCTCGAGTTCGAGGGGTTCGGCGTCGACCCGGCGACCAAGCGGGAGCGGTTCGACTCGGCCCTCGAGACCCTGGTCGCGGGACTGCGTGGGGAGGCGATCGTCCCCTCGGGGACCGGGCGCCGCCCGCTGAACGTCACCCCGGTCCAATCGCCGCATCCCCCGCTGTGGATCGCGGTCCAACGGCGCGAGGCCCTCCCCTTCGTGGCCCGTCGCGGCGTCTCGGTCGCCTTGGTGCCGTACGCGACCGTGGCGAGCGTCGAGGAGCTCGGCGGCCAGATCACGGAGTTCCGCTCGCACCTCCCCAAGGGTGCGAAGGTGACCGTCTCGGTCGCCCTCCACCTGTATGCGGGAGTCCATCCCGAGCGAGCTCGGACGGCCCTCCAGCGGTACCTGGACAGCCGATTGGCCACCCAATCGGCGTTCTACCAGGACAAGGTGCGAAGGGACCCCTCGCACGCCTCGGCGGCCACCATTGAGCGGACGGGATTCGCCCTGTTTGGGGAGCCCGCCGACGTCGTCGCCCGGCTCGAGCCGTTCCGGGCCGCGGGCGTGGACGAGGTACTCGGCATCTTCGACTTCGGGGGACTCTCCCAAGCCGAGGTGACGGGCTCGGTCGAGTCGCTCACGGCCCGCTTCCGGGCCTGAGGAAATCGCCCGGGTATCGGGCGCTCGAAAAAAGGGAGTGGAAGAGGTTGGCCCGGGGGCGCCCTCCGCTCTACGCAGCGGGGGGCGGGCTCGGGGGGCTCCCGCCCGAACTCGAGGCCGGGGGAGTGCCGGAAGACCCTTCCTGCCAAGCCTGGGGCGGCGCGCCACCGGACGGGGGCGAGCCGGACTCGGGCTTCATGACCTTCGGGCGTCCGTGGCTTCGGATCGCGAGGAACAGGACGATGCCCACGACGGCCACGATGATCAGCAGGATCAACCAGCCGACCGTCAGGCCGGACCCGGCGCCCAGCTCCAAGCTGAGCCCCGAGGGGCTCGACTGGATGTTCACCGAGACGCTGTTGGAGCTGCTGTAGTGGTTCGTGGACGGCTCGGCCTCCACCCAGATCACCTGGATGCCGTTCGGGGTGTTCGACGGGATCGTGTAGGAGATCGAGCCGCTCGAGGCGGTCGTCTGCATCTCCACGGCGCCGAATCCCGTGTTCTCCCAGGCGCTCGACGGCCAGACCCAGATGGTCCACGCCTTCGGCATCGACGTCTCGCCCCGCGCCGTGATCGCGTAGGTGATGGAGACCACCTGGCCGGGTTGGTAGCTCCCATCCTGGTAGTTCGACTTCGTGTTGACCCCGACCGCGAGGTCGTAGCCCGACGCGAGGTCGACGTAGACGGTTCCGTTGGTGATGGTGGCCCCCGTGGTCCCGACCGCGAACACGCTGAACTGGATGTACGTCGGCGCACCCTTGGCGGGGATCGTGACCGTCAGCGTCGTGCCGGTCATCGGTCCGCTGAGGAGTCGGGCCCCGTTCGAGTCCACCACGAGCGACTGGAGCGTCGCGCTCGAGAGGATCGAGCCGAGCGTAGTGACGGTGACCGTCACCGTGTCGCCCGGCTGGTAGTACGGGTCGTTGGACGACAGGAGGATCTGCGGCGGGCTCACCGGGATCGACTGGACTCCGTCGATGTGCATCGTCGCGTTGGACGCGTAGATGACGATCTCGACGTAGCCCGTCAGCCCGAGGGGCGCCGTCAGCTCAATCGTGCCGGCCGTGCCGTTCGCCCCGGCCTGGGCAATGACCCACGCGTTGCCGCCCGTGGAGGAGTAGGCATACGCCCACCAGATGGTCGCGTTCCAGCCCTGGGTGACCGAGGAGTTCCCCGTCAAGGTCCAGTTCACGAAGATCGCGTCCCCGCCATAGTACTGCGCGAGGTTGAACACCAGCTGGATCGCCGGCACCGCGGCCGTTGAGCGCTGGACGAAGAACGTCGTGTTGGTCGTGATCCCCTTGTTCGTGGCGACCGCCGGGTCGTTGGGGGTGACCGCGAGGACGTTCGGGCCCGTCGTGGAGAAGGCAATGGGGTCGGCCGTGAACAGCCACTGCGCCTGTCCGTTGGCATTGAGCGTCAGCTTGGTCGGCGGGGTGCCGACTGGGGTCACGATGGACGCCCCTTTCTCGTAGAGGATGCTGATCTGGATCCCGTTCGCCGGCACGCGGTAGTACGAGTCCCAGCCGGACTGAATCCAGTCCGTGACCGTCGCGACGATCGGGGCGCCGGCTTGGAACGTGTCCGTGTAGCACGCGTTCGCGCACGTCGAGAGCGTCGTCGTCGGCGCCGTCAGGGCTCCGATGTAGATGTAGACGAATTGGGTGACGCTCCAAACGGACGAACCGGTCGTGTTGCCCCAGAACTCCAGCCAGGCGTACCCGGTCGAGCTCGCGTTCGTCGGCATGCTGAACGAGAACGTCCCGTTCCAGGCCGTGCCGAGGGAGTGCGGGGTTCCCGGAAGGTTGGCGTACGTCGCCGCGGTCGTCCAGTACATCCCCGTGACGCTGTAGCCGACCCCGTGGTTGTACGGGGCGGCGTTGACGGTGCTCCACGTCGCGTAGCTCACGGTGACGGAGTGGCCCGGCAGCACAACCGTCGTGTTCGAGAGGGTGAAGATCTCGTAGGTGTTGACCGTGAAGTTCGTGTGCGCGAACCCGGCCGTCGTTCCGCTGATGGTGATGTTCCATGTGCCGGGGAAGACGAGGTTGAGCGGGAGGGCGAACCGGGTCTGGGACATGTAGCTCCAGTTGACCCCGGCGGAGAAGTGGGCGGTCAACGTGGCGACGGGGTTCGTCAGACCGTCCCGAGAAGCGTTGTAGTCGTTGATGGCGATGGTAGCGGTCGTATCGACCGCGTCAACGGCCTCGAAGTAGACGAGTCCCGTGTTGAGTCCGGTCTGATAGCCCCCGACCCCCGTGCCTCCGGAGTTCGTGGTGAAGACCGAGTCGGACGCCGCCGGGTGCGCGAGGCCGGGTGCCGCCGGGGCGGCCCGAACGGGTGCCGCGAAAGCGACGAACGCGGACATGGTCAGCAACAGGACGATGGCAATCGCTACGGCGGAAGCTCGGGGCATACCCGGTCGTTGTGGGATTGGGTATTTAATCCCTCTCGTACAATGTCCGAGGGAGCCCCCTCGGTACGTGACACAATGACAGGGGAGGCCGGGCGGCCGGGGCCGAAGCCGAAACGGCTCTACGCACGACTGGTCCGCTGGGGGGACCCGGACCGGGACGACCTTCCGACAGGCCGGGTTCGCCGGCAGTTCGCGGCCGGGCTCGACTCCGCCGGGCGTCTCGTGGGTCTGGGGCGGCTGACCGACCCCCCCGGGGACCTCCTGATCGTCCGCGCCCGGGACCGGAACGAAGCCTCCCGAGTGCTCCGGACGGACCCGTACCGGACGCTTCCCAACACCGTCTACGACCTGCTCGTCTGGGACCCCGAGTCGCTGGGGACGGGGGTCAACCTCGAACCCCCTCCGGCGCGGGGCTCCGGCCGGCTGACCCAACTCCAACGGGTCGCCGTCGTCGTCCGCGACCGGGCCTCCTCGATGGCGTGGTACCGCGGCGTCCTCGGCCTCGAGGTCCGAGCGGAGGACCCCGAGACGGGATTCCTCGAACTTTCCTTGGGGAAAGGGGTCGTGGCGCTCTCGCTCGTGGTCCCTCGCCCGGAATGGGGGGAGCCGTACTACTCCGAAGCGATGGGCCGGATGGGGACCCGAACCGGAATCGTGTTCGAGACCGACAGCGTGAACGCCCTCGCGCTCCGCCTCGAGCACGCCGGGGTCCGGCTCCCGGAGCCTCCGCAAGCCGAACCGTGGGGGGGCCGGACCATTCGGTTCGCGGACCCGGACGGAAACGAGTTTCTGGCGTTCGAGGTCGCCCGCCGCCCGGCGCCGCGCCGAGCCCCCGCCGCCCGGAGTTAGCGGGTCCCGGGCCCGCTCCCAACCAAGCGTCTATATCGGCGCCGGAGTTCGGCGGACCGAGGCGCGCAGTGACCGAGATTCTCCCCGGGGTTTACCAGGTGGAAGGAGTCGACCCGTCCCCCGAATTTTCCACCCACGTCTTCCTGCTGAAGGATCCCGGGGCCACCTGGACGCTCGTGGATACGGGCCTGCCCGGCTCGGAGGTCGCGATCGCCGCGTACTTGAAGCGTCACTCGATTGCCGCGAGTTCCGTCGCCCGGATCCTCCTCACCCACCTCCACCGCGACCACGTCGGCGCGCTCGCCGCGGTCGCCGGGCTCACGAAGGCCAAGACCTACGCGCATTGGCTCGAGGCCGCCTACATCGCCAACGACCCGCCGTACGAGGGACCCGGCATGCCCCCGGCCGAGCCGTTTCACGTGACGGAGAAGCTCAAGGACGGCGATGCGGTCGAAGGGTTCGGCGGGCTCGTGGCGTACCATACCCCGGGACACACGCCCGGGCACACCTCGTACTACCAGCCCGAGCGCAAGATCCTCTTCTCGGGCGACCTGTTCTTCGGGGACGGCGCCGCCCCTGTACTCACTACGAAGGAGTACACGCACGACCGAGCGACCGCGATCGTGTCGGCCCGGCGGATGGCCGGGCTCCGGGTCGAGTCCCTGATGACCTACCACGGGGGCCCCTTCGTTCAAGGAGCGGGGCCCCTCCTCCACGGTCTCGTGAAAACCCTCTAGCCCGGTCGAGGAGGCGGGTCCGCTGGAGCCCGAACGGATCGCTCCCGAGGTCCGGGAGTCGAACTACGTCACCTGGCGCCGCCAGGGCGGGTGGGCCCCCATGGTCATCACCCGGGCCGAGGGGTCCACCTTCTGGACGAACGACGGCCGGGCGATCCTCGACTTCTCGAGCCAGCTCGTCGCGACGAACCTGGGCCATTCCAACCGCGCCGTCCAGGAGGCGATCGCCCGCCAAGCCCGCGAGCTCCCCTACGCCGCCCCCGGCTTCGCGACGGCGGCCCGCGCCGAGCTGTCCGAGGCGCTCCGGGAGGTTCTGCCGAGCGGCCTCGACCGGTTCTTCTTCTCGACCTCCGGGACCGAGGCGAACGAAGCGGCCCTGAAGATCGCCCGCGTGGCCAAAGGGAGGACCAAGGTACTCTCCCGGTACCGGTCCTACCACGGCGCGACCGCGGCGTCGATCTCGGTCACGGGCGACCTTCGGCGGCGAGCCTCGGAACCGTGGCAGAAGGTTCCGGGGACCGTGTTCGCTCCCGACTGCTACTGCTACCGGTGCCCGTTCGGACTGACGTACCCCTCGTGCGGGGTCGCCTGCGCGGAGTACGTCGACTACCAGCTCGAGCACGAGGGCGATGTCGCGGCCATGATCGTGGAGCCGATCGTGGGAACGAACGGCGTGATCGTCCCCGTTCCGGAGTACCTCCCCCGAATCCGGGCGATCACGAAGGCCCGCGACGTCCTGCTGATCGCCGACGAGGTGATGACCGGGTGGGGCCGGACCGGCCGGTGGTTCGGCGTCGACCACTGGCGCGTCACCCCCGATATATTGACGACCGCGAAAGGGGTGACGGGTGCCTACGTCCCGCTCGGCGTCACGGCCACGACCCCGGCCCTGCACGAGGTGTTCCGCGAGCGGTACTTCCCGCACGGCCACACGTACGAGGCCCACCCCCTCGCGCTCGCGCCGGCGGTGGCGGCGATCGGAGAGTACAAGCGGCTCGACCTCCTCGCGAAATCGAAGTCGGACGGCGAGTACCTCCTCGGACGCCTCCGCGATGTCGGGGTCCGCCATCCTTCGGTCGGCGATGTCCGCGGACTCGGGTTGTTCGCCGCGGTGGAACTGGTCCGGAACCGGAAGACGAAAACGCCGTTCAACACCCCGGACGACAAGCTCTCCGGGACCCCGCTCGTGGTCGAAGCCGTGGCGAAGGCGATGCTGGACGACGGGGTCTACACGATGCCGTGGGTCTCCCACCTCGTCCTCGCTCCGCCCCTGATCGTGACGCGGCCGGAGATCGACCAGGGGGTCGAGGCGCTCGACAAGGCCCTCGGCGTCGCCGACGCTCGGGTTGACGTATAACTTGACGAAATCCCAACGACCATCCTTTATCTACGACGCCCGGGTGAGCCGCCGCCGCGCGCGCATCGGCCGTGCGGAGCGGCAGGAAACGTTCCGTGATCGACGCCCGTCTCGCCGAGGCGATCCAGGAGTACGAGCGGCGCACGCCGAAGTCGAAGGCGCTCTGGAACCACGCGAAGGTCTGGACTCCCCTCGGGGTCCATTCCAACTACCGGTTTCTCGACCCGTACCCGTTCTACGTCCACCGGGCGAGCCGGGTGTCGCTCTGGGACGTCGATGGCACCGAGTACCTCGACTTCAACATGGGGTTCGGGGGCCTCGCGAGCGGCCACGCCCACCCGAAGATTGTGGAGGCCGTGAGCCAGCAGCTCGAACGCGGGAGCCTCTACGGATACGAGTGGGAGAAAACCCCGGAGGCGGCGGAGAAGCTCTGCCGGCGGTTCGGCATGGGCCAGATCCGGTTCAGCTCGACCGGCCTCGAGGCCACCCACCACGCCATGCGGATCGCTCGGGCCGTGACCGGGCACCGGTTCATCGTGAAGTTCGAGGGCGGGTACCACGGCTCGCACGACACGTTGCTCGTCGGCGTGAAGCCCCGCCCGGAAGCGGCCGGACCGGCGGACAAGCCGCGTTCGGCGCCGGCCGGCCCCGGCATCCTGGCCGAAGTCGCGGAGCGGACCCGCGTCGCCCCGTTCAACGACCTCGAGGCGACCACGGCGATCTGCCGCGAGCACGCCGAAGACATCGCCGCGATCATCGTCGAACCGATCGCGATGAACATGGGATTCATCCTGCCCGAAAACGGGTTCCTGCCCGGCCTCCGGGAGCTCGCCGACGAGCTGGGCGCGCTCCTCGTCTTCGACGAGATCAAGACGGGGGCCAAGTACCCGCACGGCGGGGCCGGCCGAATGAACGTCCGCCCGGACCTCATGCTGCTCGGCAAGTCGATCGCTTGCGGCGCGCCCCTCTCGGCCATCGCCGCACGGGCCGGACTCCTCGATCAGGTCGGACCCCGGAAGATCGCGCACGCGGGGACGTTCAACTCGAACCCGATCTCGATCGCGTGCTGCCTCGCCACCCTCGACCACGTGATCACCGAGGAGAACCTCGCCCACGCCTCCCGGTTGAACGCCCGGCTCGCGAAGGGGTACGAGGAGGTGTTCCGCGACCACAAGGTCACGGGGTACGTCGCGGCGGACGGGCCGTCCGGAACCGTGTTCTTCTCCGACCACAAGGTGACGGATTGGCGCTCGTTCCTGACCGTGGACGGGGAGCGTTCGATGCTGTACTACTACGCCTGCCTCAACAAGGGCGTCATCCCGAGCGGCACCGGACCGGACGAGCAGTGGACCGTGAGCGTCGTCCACACCGACCGGGACGTCGACCTCCATCTGGAGACCCTCGAAGAGGTGGCCGACCAGCTCTCCGGGCCGCTCCAGACCAGCGAGATCGAAGAGTCCGTCTGACCTCGGACCCGCATCCCCGGCCCCCGTCGGAGGCCGCGAACGGTAAGGGCACCGCGGGGGTTGGCCAACCGTATGCGCCGCGGGACCCCCGGAACCGTGCGGAGGATCCGGGCCGACGAGGGCCCGGCACTTCGGACCATTCGGCTCGCGGCGCTCGCCTCGGACCCCCTCGCCTTCGGGAGCACCTTCGATGTCGAGGAGCTCCACCCCCCGAGCCACTGGGGGCAGAGGGCCTCCGCCGGCGCCGCGAGCGACACGGACGTGATCCTCTTCCTCGTCCACGCGGCGAGCCCACCGCACGGGATGGTGGGAGCCTTCACCCACGAGGGGTCGCGGTACCTCTGGGGGATGTGGGTCGCACCGGACCGGCGGGGCGAACGGGCGGGAGCGGCCCTCCTCGAAGCGGTCCTCGCGTGGTGCGCGGAACATCCGGCCGAGCATCCGGTCCGCCTCGATGTGAATCCGTCCCAGGTCGCGGCCGTCCGGTTGTACGAGCGGCACGGCTTCCGCCCTTCCGCGGACGACCGACCGCTGGGCCACCATGCCCCCGCGACGAAGCGCCCGATGCAACTCGTTCGGGACGCGGCCGGGGCCGGGCAGGCCGATGGGACTGGCCAGATTTGAACTGGCGTCTCGGAGTCCCGAACCCCGAAGGATGGACCAATCTACCCCACAGTCCCAGCGTGAGTAGGAACGGCGCACCTCGGGCCGCTATATGAACTCAGAGGAGCGAGCGCCACCGACGGCGTTTCGGCACGTCTCCGGGGGCGGAAATACCCGCCGAACCGAAGGGGTCCCCGTGGCCGCCGCGACCTCCGCGCCCCCGCTCGACGGCGCGACCGCGGTCCCCCAACTTTCCTGGAGCATTCCGGGCCTCGCGGAGGACCCGTCGATGTGCCTGCGGTGCCGCTCCGCCCAGATGCTCTGCGGCCGGCCGGTCTGTCCGATCCTGATCCGGTACGAAGCGTTCGCGAAGACGATGCCGATGGTCGGCTCGGCCCATTTGGACGGGTCATCGCCGCCGGGCGTTTTCGTGGGCCGGTACGGGTACCCGAAGGTCTCGGTCGGTCCCCTCGTGAGCCCCTTGCACGGCGACACCCTCCTGTACGACACGCCGGAAGATTGGGTCGGAAAATCGGTCTCGGAGGTCGTGGGGTTCCGGACGATGCTGGTCCGCGGGACCCACAAGGTGCGCGTGCAGGAGGCGGACCGCCCCGACCGGTACGTGGAGAGCCTCCAGACCCTCGCCCTCTCCGCGGCATCGGTCGAGGCGGAGGCCCAGTTCCGACGACCGCCACGGGGCCACCTTGCCCTGTCCGAATCGACCCCGCCGTACGGCCCGTCGGCCCCCATCGAGCGACTCCGGCTCGACGTCCGAAAGGTCGACCAGAGCCTCGAGCGGCTCAGTGGCGACACGGACGCCCTCGCGATGACGGCCGTCCACGAGCTCTACGACCGGGGGGTCAAGGTCAGCCGGATCCAACGGGCGTTCAGCGCCGGTACGCTGGGACGTCGGGGCCATCGGATCCTCGTCCCGACCCGCTGGTCGATAACCGCGGTTGACGACATCCTCGGCAAGCAGAACCTGGAGAACATCCGCGACCTTCCGCACCTCTCCGAGTACCGGGTCTACCCGTACACCGCGCTCGACAATCGTTGGCTCCTCGTCCTCCTCCCGGGGGCGTACCGGTACGAATCGATCGAGGCCTGGTACCCCAGCACCCTTTGGAACCCCGACCCGCACAACCTCGTCATGATCGGGGACCACGAGTGGCACCGGGGCCGGAAGACCTACGCCTCGATCGGAGGCTGCTACTACGCCGCCCGGTTGGCCACGTCGGAGGCGTTGCTCCGGATCGGTCGCCAAGCCGGCGTGCTCGTCCTCCGGGAGGTCCACCCCGGGGAGATCCTCCCCCTCGGCGTCTGGAACGTCCGCGAGCACGTGCGGGCGGCGCTCCAGACGACTCCGTTCCGGTTTTCCGAGCTCGCGAGCTTGCGGGAGAAAATCCGGGAGACGTTTGCGATTCCGCTGGAACGGTGGCTCGCGCAGAGCGCGCTTCTGCACGATGCCCGGACCCAGCGCCGCCTCGAGGAGTTCGGCGAGCCCGCGGCCTGAGCCGTCGGCGCGGCGGGCGAACGTTCAGGCGATCGTCACGCCGCAGGCCGGGCAGAACCGGTCGCCGAGCTCGATGGACGTTCCGCACGAGGGGCACGCCGTCGGCGCCTTCGGCGTGCCGCAGGACCGGCAGAACCGGTCGGCCGCCTTTAGAGGTCGACCGCACTGGATGCACGGAGCCGTTCCCGCCGGGCCGTCGAGGGCGACGGGCACCATCGCCGGCGGCGTTGGCGGGATGCGGGTGTTGGGAGGAGGGAGGGACTCGATCCGAGTGCCCAGTTTTCTTCGTCCCCGCAGCGCGAGTCGCATGGCGTCCGTGTACTCCGCCCGGTCGTACGCCGACTGCGCCTCGGCGCTCGCCTTCTGGGCGTCGGGGACCGCGGAATCGGCCGGTCGGGTCTGGGCGGCTTCGGCGAGTTCTTCGTTCAGGAGTCCGATCTGAAAGCGGGATTCCGCCCGGTTCTTGGCCAATCGGGGGGCCGGGGGGTCGGCCGCGGGCATCTCGTCACCCACGATGGGGGGCGCGGCCGGCGGTTCGGTCGACAGGTCTCGGGGCGCTCGGCTCGGGAGAGGTGCGGTCATGGAACGGGAGGCCGGCAGGGAGGAGGGAGGTGAGGGACTTGCCGGGGAGGCCGCGGGCGCACCTTTGCGGAGTCCCACGAGAAGTTCGTGGGCCCGTCGGGCGTCCAACACTGCGACGTCGTAGTCGGTCCGGCGGATCGCCGCGTCCGCGTCGGCGAGGGCTGCCTCGGCCACGTGAACGTCGTACCCCTCGCGCTTGAGGGCGGCCGCCTCGGCGCGCGCAATCCGCAAGAGGTTGTACGACCGGTCATCGACGAACTCGGCCGGGCCTTCGGCTTGCCCCCGAAGCTCGGCGATCCGCGTCTTCAGCCGTCGATTCAGGAAGACGAAGAGGCCTCCCATCCCGACCGTGATGACAATCACGATGAGGATCAGCTCGAAGACCAACTGGGACGAGTCCACCACGGAAGCCGGGCCAACGGGCCCGTGCCCGAAAGTACGTCCGCTCCCGGTATTTAGAGCGGTGCGGCCCGGGGCCCGCCGGCACGGTGCCGCCGTTCGGCCCGGCGCGCTAGAAGACGCTGAGCTTGTCGGTCAGCAGCTTCTGCGGGATCGTGCCGACCTCATCGAAGAGCCGGTTCGCGACCGCTTCCGCGTTCTTCTGCACCTTCGCGAGCTTCACGCCGTTCGCGGGGAGAATCTGGAGGCTCGCCACCTGGGGCTGGTCGACCGGCTTGCCGATCTGCGAGAGGATTCGGACGTGGACCTCCTTGACGTTCCCGCCGGCTTCCTTGACGATCTCCTGCGCGATCTGGATGCCGAGGAGGTTGTAGATCTTCCCGACGTGGTTGACCGGGTTCTTCCCCGCCGACGCCTCGAGGCTCATGGGACGGCACGGGGTGATCAGCCCGTTCGCCCGGTTGCCCCGGCCCACGGACCCGTCGTCGCCCGCTTCCATCGAAAGTCCCGTGACGGTCAGGTAGTACCGGCCGAGTTCGGGGTCGTCGGCGGTGTTGACGTCGATGTGGACCTCCCGGTTCGTGAGCGTGGTCGCGAGGTCGGCGAGCTTGTCGCGGATCTCGTCGCAGACCGATTGGTACTCCTTCGGGTTCGCGATCTCGCTGTCGACCAGGGCGGCGGCCACGGTGAGACGGATTGCGTCCTTCTGGCGGTACCCCATGACCTTGACGTCCTCGCCGAGGGCATGGAGCTTCTTCTTCAGCTTCGTCGTGAGGAACCGTTCCGATTCGAGAACGAGCCGCTCGGTGTCCGAGTACGGGGCGAACCCGACCCCGAACGAGGTGTCGTTCGAGAGGACCGCCTTGTCCTTGTCGTCAAAGACGCCGCGGAGGTCGATCGACCCCTGCCCGATCCGGCAGTCGAAGTCGACCTGTTTCTCAACGTCGAGGTGGGAGCAAATCGACTTCACGTACGCCTTGGCCGCGTCGATAGCGACCTGGCGGTACGGCAGCTTCTCGCCGTCGACCTCGGTGGTCGCTCGGCCGACGAGGAGGATGTAGATGGGGTTCGTGACCTTCCCGCCCCCGAACTTCGGCTCGCTCGCGCCCCCGACGACCTGGGTCTCATCGGTGTTGTGGTGGAGGATCCGCCCGAACTCGTCGAGGTACAGGCGCGAAAGCGCCCGGCTGACGCTTTCCGAGACCCCGTCGGCGATGGAGTCCGGGTGCCCGAGCCCCTTCCGCTCGACGAGCTCGACTTCCTGGTCCTCGATGTGGAGGGTGCGGAGCGGCTCGACCTGGATGTTGCGGGCCATAGGGTCACTCGGGGTCGGCGGAGAAGGTCGGGGGGATAACCCTTACGTCCGGGAGCCCGACGGACGGGGCCGGAACGGGGGACGGATTGCGTCAGGCGAAAAGCGGTTTCGCACAGTACGCGCCCGCCCGCTCGAAGCCCAGGGCCCGGTAGTACGGGCGGGTGCCGACCGCGGCGGTCACGAACAGCCGGGAGGCCCCCTCCTCCCGGGCGATCGCCTCGGCCCGCTCGACCAACCCTCGGCCGAACCCGCGGTGCTGGTAGGTCCCCTCGCTCGGACCGACCCCCACCGGGGTCTCGGGTCCGAGGACCTTCAGTTCGCGGATGATGGGGGCGCCCGGGCCGGTCGATGGGTTCTCCGAGGGGAGACGGAGGCGCAGGAACCCCGCGACCGTATCGCTTTCCGGGTCCTCCCAGGAGAGGAACCACTCGACCCCCTGGGACGCCTCGTAGCGGGTTTGCTGCAACCGGAACCGCTCGGGATCCGGCGAGACCCTCCGCCCCGGTTCCCGACACCGGAGGCATCGGCACCGACCCCCCCGCTCGGCGAGCTTTCGGATCGCGATCTCCCGGAGGTTGCCGGCGCGGACCCCCGCGGCGATGAGGCGGGCGGGGATGTCGCGCTGGATCCGCTGGATCCGGACCCACGGAGGGAGGAGCTCCTTCAATTGGGCCAGCAACTCGGCGGCCGCTTCGGTCTCGTAGGGTACGTAGGCCCCCCGGACCCAGTCGTCGTAGAGTGGGGTCCCCGGAACGACGAGCGTGGGATAGATCTTCAGCATGTCCGGCCGGAACGCCGGGTCCTCGAACAATCGGCGAAAGTCCGCGAGGTCCTTCTGCGGGTCCATCCCCGGGAGGCCGAGCATCCAGTGGTACGCCACCTTCAGGCCGGCATCCCGCGCGGCCCGGGTGGCGTCGGCGACGTCGTTCGACCGATGCGCCCGGTTCACCGCCGTCAGGACCGAGTCGGTCAGGCATTCGACCCCCAGCTCCACCCGGGTGACGCCGGCATCGACGAGCCACGGGAGCACCCTCGCATCGCACCAATCCGGCCGGGTCTCCACCGTCAGGCTCACGCACCGGTGGGCGGCGGTCTCGTTCCGCTCCTGGGCTTCGGCAAGGGAGGAGGACTCGACTCCATTGAGCCCGTCGAACACGCCCCGGAACACCGTCTCTTGGTAGGAGCGGGGTCGGGAGGGAAACGTTCCCCCCATCAGGATCACTTCGACCTTCGAGGTCGGGTGGCCGATCGAATCGAGGGTGGCGACCCGGTGGGCCGTGATCGCGCGAGAATCCCACTGGAACTGCGCTCCTCGAAGGGCGCTCGGCTCCTCGCCGGTGTAGCTCTGGGGGGTACCCCGCTCGAGCCCGCCGGGGCAGTAGGTGCAACGGCCGTGCGGACACGCGGACGGAGCGGTCATCACCGCGACCACCGCCACGCCGGAAAGGGTGCGGGTCGGCTTGCGGAGTGGGACGCCCCCGGTCCACGAAGCGCGGTCGGCGTCCGAGAGGCTCTCGGCGAACGCGACGTTTGACGGAACCGGAATCCCCGCCGTCTTCGCATACCGCACCTTCGTGCGGTGCCGTTCCTCGCCGCTCAGGGCGTGAGCCATTGCCGGGTCTCCCCCGTGAGAACGTACGGAGCCCGTTGCATCTCCCGCACGGTCCGGCTCCCGGTGAGGAACATGGCGACCTTGAACTCGTAGACGAGGTGGTCGAGCTCGCCCTTGGTCTCCGCGTACCCGGTGGAGGCGGCCCGCAGGATTCCGCCGGCCGTCCCCGCCGCCGTGGCCCCGAGGACGATGGCCCGCGCCACGTCGAGGCCGGAGCGGATGCCGCCGCTCGCAATCAACGGCATCCCGAGGGGGACCAATTCCCGCACCGAGACCGGTGCGGGGATTCCCCAGTCCCAGAAGGTCCGACCGACCCGCGCCTCGCGGAGGGCGCCTTTCTCCACGGCCCGATGATGCTCGACCGCGGCGAACGAAGTGCCCCCGGTCCCGCTCACGTCGAACCCGCGGACGCCCTGGTCGCGGAGCCGCTCGGCGACCGAGCGGGAGATCCCGGCCCCGGTCTCCTTGACGAGGACGGGCAGGAAATGGGCGAGCCGACCGATCTCGCTCGCCGCGCCGCGCGCCTTCCGGTCCCCCTCCGGCTGGACCATCTCCTGCAGGAAATTCAGATGGATCGCGAGGACGTCGGCGCCGATCAACTCCATCGCCTCCTTCGCCTCGGCGACCGTGATGACGGGGTCGTCGTCGCCTTGCGGGATGATCTGCGGCGCCCCAATGTTGGCGAACTTGAGCGGAACCTCGTGCTGCGCGACGGTGGAGTAGCTCTCCGGGAACTGGCCCTTCAGGATCGCGGCCCGCTCGCTCCCGACCCCCATGGCGACCCCGACGGCCGCGGCCGCCCGGGCGAGGTTGTCGTTGATCTTCTTCGCATCGGGGAACCCCCCGGTCATTCCGGTGATCACGATCGGGGCGTGGAGGCGGTGGCCGAACAGCTCGACCGAGGTGTCGATCTCGTCAAAATCGACCTCCGGGAGCGCGTTGTGGACGATCTGGACGTCGTTCCAGTACCGGTACCGCCCTTCCACCTCCTTGCCGAGGACCACCTTGACGTGGTCCGCCTTCCGGTGGCTCAAGTCGAGACCGCTCGCGGGAGAGGCCTGGGGGGGTGGCTTATTCGTGCGAGCCCGCGACCCAGCTCCCGTAGACACGTTCCCCCTTCAGAGCGCGCGAAAGCGCCCCATCCGAGAGTCCGCTAATAAGGCCAGCGTCAGCGCCGTCGTCGGCGATGGCCAGCATCGCCTCCGCCTTGCCCCGAATTCCTCCCGTGACGTCCGCGACCCCGGGGGTCGGACGGAGCCGCTCGACCAGCTCCGGCGTCACGACCGGCACGGCGACGGGACGACCGTTGGCCCCCGGTTCGAAGATTCCCCCGACGTCGCTCACGAAGAGGACTCGCTGGGCCGGCAGTTCGCGGGCCAACTCGACCGCGATCGTGTCCGCCGAGAGGATGGAGAATCCCCACGCATCGTCCCGGACGACGTCCCCGAACGAGACCGGCGTGACACCCGCGGCGAGGGCGTCGGCAAACGGCGCCGGGTCCAGGTCGTCGAGGACCCCCGACCGGTTCCGGCCGACCATCGAGCCGGGGACCGACCACGGATTCATGCCGGCCTCGACGAGGGATTGGAGGACGGCGGCGTGCAGGCGCCGCACTTCCCGGGAGACGATCGCGGCGCCCCGGCGGCGCTCGGGGGAGACTCCGTCGGTGCCGGGCGGCTCGGCCAGATGGAATCGGCGGGCGTCGGGGTGGCCGAACGACCCGGCCCCGTGGAGCACGACGACCGGAGACGAGGTCGACGCCAGTTCTTCCGCGAGGCGGGCGAGAATCTTGGGTCGGAGCGATTCCCGTTGCCGCTTTCGGGTGAGGATCGAGCCCCCGAGCTTGACGAGAGTGACGCCGCTGCGAGCGGCCGAGTCTCTGGGTCCCACGGTCGCCTAGCTACGCGTGGTCGGCGCCCATCCGGGGACTCAGGATCATCAAAGCGCCGACCAGGAGGGCGCCGAAGCCGACGAAGTACACGAAGTCGAACGTGATGATCCACGTAGAGATCAGGAACAGTCCGGCCCCCATTAGGAGCGACGCCCCAATGACCCACGCGATCGACTGCGGGTCCGGCCCCACCGCGACGTGCGTCGGGCGATGCGATCCGTAGCCGGAGCCCCCGCTCATTGGCGGGGCACGGTGCCCTCCCTTCAAATCGGTTCGGTCCGACTCGGGCGGCCTCGCTCCCTCTGAAAAACGGGCGAAAAGTAGGCCCGGAATCCCGATTCTTCGCCGTCGAACCTCGTATGAAGGTTTTTAAGAGAAGACCGGGTCGGCGCCCCCATGGTCACCGGGGCCCATACTGGGCGAGTTCGCCGAACTTCTCGTTGGGCGATTCTCGTCTTAGTCGCAGGCCTCGTCCTCTGGGGGGCCCCCGCCTTCGGGCACGCGAACCCCACCGGACCGGCCACCCCCTCGAGCGGCCCTCACAGGCTCGCCCCGTCGGTTTCCCACACGTCCGTGGCCCCGATCCAGCATCCGGATGCCGCCGCGCACCCCGGCTCTGTGACGAACGTAACCCTCGGAACCGTCTACAATTCGACTCTGATCGCTCCGGCCTCCGCGAGCAATATCCCGTGCTACTGGCAGAATTTCACCCCGTTTGATTACCACTACTGTTACTCTGAAACTCAGTCCCCGTCCATCCTCTCCCTCTCCAACGGGCAGCTTGGTTTGGCGTACTCCATCTACACCGTGCAGGGACCCCTCTGCAACACCTCCACCAACACGACCCCTACCTCGTGGACCAGCACCAACGTGGCGTGGGCTCACTCGGCCACGAACGGAACGACGTGGAGCGCCGCGCAAATCGTCGGCGCCGGCACCTGCCGATGGCCGTCGAGCGGGGAACCGTCGTTCGCTACCGGCCCCCACGGCTCCGTCTACGGAGCGTTCATCCTCTCGAACAACACCACGAACGCCTCCGGCGGAAACCAACCGCTCTTCCCACCCGACTGGGGAAATGGTACCGGAGACGCTCTCGGATTCGTGAGCTCGAGCGACAACGGCACGACGTGGACCAACACGACCGAGGTGCCGGGCGTGACCGGCGCGGCCCGGCCCTCCCTCGCCGTGTTTGGCAACACCGTCTACGTGACGTACATCTTCGTCCCGAACACCACGGCGAGCTACCCAATCGGCAACTTCTTCGGGAATACTCCCGCCCCCGCCGTCGAGCTGGTCTACTCGGTCAACGGCGGCTCGACCTGGAGTGCGCCCTACACTCTGCCAGGGTTGAACGCGAGTATGGGGAACTGGTCGACCAGCCCGAGCATCGCGGTCAACAGCGCGGGCACTGTCGCCGTGGCGTATGCGACCAACCGCACCTGCGTGGGGTACTGCGCCTTCGCCGCCTACGCGAATTACGCCGACCAGGTGGTCGTCGCGACCTCCACCTCGAACGGCACGACTTGGTCGACCCCAAGCCCCGTCGGCGGGTTCTCCGGGGAGACCCCGTACGCTCAGGACTACTACGACAGCTACTATCCGGCCAATGACTTTGCGTTCCAAACCCAGCCGGACACCTCAATCGCGTACGCGTCGAGTTCCACCCTTTACGTGGCCTACTCCGGAGGCTACCTGGTATCCGCCTCGCTTCCCTACTACTACAATTACCAGTACAGCGGCGTCTTCGCGAGCAAGTCCATCAACGGGGGGGCCGGGTGGACCTCCTCGGCGATCAACGCTCCGCTGGGAGGGAACAGCTACGACGAGGAGTACTCTCCGGCCATCGGGGTTTCTTCGAACGGGACGCCGTATGTCGCCTACGTTTGGGAGAACAACACGTACTGTTCGACGTACCCATGCTCTCCCCTCGTCGGCGGCTACAGCTCCTGGGTCGCCACGACCGCGAACGGTCTGAACTGGACGAGCACGTACTCCGGGATTTCCCCCATGCCTGGGGCGTACTACGCCGACGCCGGGTGGGGGGGTTGGACCTCGAGCGTGGCGTTCACATCGGCCGGGACCGTCGTGACCGCCACCTCGCTGCCGGGTGGCCAGAGCTTCCAGTTCGTGAGTTCCAATTCGACGAACATCGTCTACGCGTACGGCGACTACGCGAATGTCTCGATTGGCTACCCATACGTGGGCCCGACGACCAACATCCTGTTCACCGCGATCAACCTCACCGCCGGTTCGAGTTGGGGCGTGTCGGTCGACGGGTACCCCGGTCTCTCCAATCACACCTCGATCAATTTCACCGGCGTCCCAATCGGGCTCGGGATTTCGGTGGCCGTGGTTCCACAACCGTCCGGGTATCGGACGATCGAGTCCGCGACGCTCGACATCCCACCATGGATCGTCGTCAGCGGCCCCACGAATGCCGACGTGAACTTCTCAACCGAGTACGGCGTCTACTTCTCGCTCGAGCCGCTGGTCGTCCCGGACGCGGAGATATACTTCAACGTCGGCACCAGCTACTACGACATTTTCTCCAACAATGGGTTCGTCTCGGAGAGCCAGCCATTGCCTTGGTACTTCCCGGGCAACATCACGCTGCAGATCATGACCTTTGGAGAGCCCCCGATCACCTACTGGAACGGGACCGGACCAGGAAGCTACACCGGTGGGGGAACCGAGTCGAACCTCACGGTCGTCGGGCCGTTCAACGAAACGGCGTGGGCGGGGACGTACGGCGTGTACTCCGAGCAATTCACCGCGAGCGGCCTCCCGGCGACGTCGAGGTATTCGTTCCACTTCAACGGGCAGAACTACTCGGCTCCGTCGACGAGCCCGACGAACGTGTCGGGCGTGGTGACGGGCGGCTACTCGGTTTCGAGCATCACGGCGAACTCGTCGACGGCGGGCTGGGAGTATTTCGGCTG
>JAKIVT010000149.1 GCA_022750415.1 Thermoplasmata archaeon | reverse complement strand
TGACCTCGTTCCTGACGCTCTACAACACGGCGCAGCACTACCCCCTCAACCCGGAGTACCTCACCAACAACGTCCAGGACGCCCTCCCGTGGAGTCCCGGGGGCGACCTTCCGGTTTCGTTCGCGTTCGAGTCCGGTCACACGACGAATGACCCGCAGAACGACACGTTCGGTGGCTGCAACTCCGGGTTGCCCCCGCCGACTTCTCTGAACGGCGCGGTCCCGTGCGGGAGCTACAGCCCGAAGGATTGGGCGATGGACACGAAGGTTCCGTGGCACTTCTATCCGGTCGTGTTCTTCAACGCCGGCACCCGCCAGACCGCGGCCCAGTATGGGTTCGAGCAGGACTTCGGGGCCTCCGCGTGGGTCGACGGGCTCAGCTACGGGACGTGCGACGGCCGGGACGGGAGCGCGTACTGCAGCTACCCCTGGTACAGTTACGCGGCCTCGGTCAACGCCTTCGAGTTCGGGGCGACCGATTACACCGGCACGACCGCGGACTTCGGTACCTATTCGGAGTACGGCTCGACGCTGCAGACCGACTCGAGCGGGCTCAATTTCTACCCGATCAAGAACTTCAGCATCCCGACCTCCGCGGGCCACACCCTGACGGTCACCGTCAACGGTTCCGGGACCGTCTATTTCCTCCACGCGAAGGTGACGACGTCCGTCGCGTTCGGACCGCTCGCCAACGGCGCGTACTCGATCAATGCCGTTCCGTCGCCGGGGCATTTCTTCCTGGGGTACGTCAAGACCGGCGCGGTGACGCTCGACGCGCCCGGCACCGCCTGGAACAGCCTCGACCTTTCGGGAGGGGCGACGGTGACGGCACTATTCTCCACGACGCCGCCGAGCAACGCCCCGGTTACGTTCACCGACTCGGGCGGCCACGGATTTGTTACCCTGGTGCGCGGATTCGAGTTCCAGCTCAACGGGCTCTACCCCCCGGCGGCTCCGGGATTCGGCCTCGCGCCGGTGTTCCACTCTACGGCCCAGAATGTACCGTCGGGGACAACGCTGTCGCTCGCGCCCGGGATCTACTCGATCCAGGCGGACCCGAACCCCACGTACAAGTTCACCGGCTGGTCGGCGTCCGCCGGGGTCTACGTCTTCGCCCCTTCGACGAACTATACGTGGATCAACGTGACCTCCGCCGGTGGGACGGTCCACGCCACCTATCGCGTCACGACCTTGACCGCGACCATGTGGCTCGACTCGTACCCCTCCCAAGGGGGCACGATCCGATTCGCCAACACCTCGTACGCCTCGGGCGCGGTCTTCAACGCGAGTATCGGAACGTTCGCCATCCAGGCTGTGCCCGCTCCCGGCTACCACTTCGTCACCTGGTCCCCCGGCTTCATGTCGACGATGACGAACTGGTCGGCGTCGTCGGACGTCCTGCTGCAGCGCGGCAACGACTACGTGACCGCCGTGTTCTCGTCGGTACCGGTCCTGACGGTCCCCCATCCGCTCGCCGGAGGCGGGTTCGCCATCGACGGGACCGATGTGGTCGGGAACGTTTCCCTCCCGCAGGTCGGGAACCTGACGTACCAGCTCGAGGCCGTCACCAATCCGGGATTCACCTTCACCCACTGGACGGTCACCTCGACCGCCAACGCCTGGGTGGTCAACCCCACCTCGGCGATCACCTCGATTCAGGTCAACGGGTCCACGACCGTGACCCCGCACTTCGTCGGGCACCCGGCGAACGCGTCGGTCGGTTTCACCGCCCACGGCGGGTCGATCCTCTTCAATGCCGTCCGGTCGGTGACCGGAACGAGTTCGGTCTCCGTCACCCCCGGGACGTTCGTTCTCGCAGCGACGGCGGCCGCGGGGAAAACGTTCGAGGGATGGAACACGACCGGCTTGGTGCACGTCGGGACGGCCTACGTCCTGACCCAGGGGACGAAGGCGGACATCGAGAACTCCGCCGGGACCTGGGTCGCCTGGTACAACGTCACGATCTCCGGGTCGGGAACGATCACGGCGAAGTTCGCGCCCACGACCCACCCGGTGACGTTCATCGACTTCCCGTTCCTGTCGACGTTTTCCGCCAACATCACGGCGAACGGGACGTCCCGGATCGTCCACGCGGGCGCCACCGTTCTGCTCCCCGCGGGGGTCTACACGCTGACCCTGTTGGGCGGCACGATCTCGGGCCTCCGGTGGTACGCGAACTCCAACCTGACGTTCGCGCCCAACGTCGGCTCGCCGACGACGCTGACCGTCAGCGGCTCCGGAACGATCTACGCGGTCGGGTGACAGGCCGACCCCGAGCCCGACCCACGTCGCGGGACTCACCTCCCGGCTCCGGAGCCTTCACGGGAGCCGGAAGGGTGCGTCCCAAAACGGCGTCGAATCCCTAAGTACTCCGGGAATGGATTCCCCTGAATGCGGCCGGCGCTGCTGATTGGATTCTCCGTCGTCTTGGTCGTGCTTGGGGGCGCTCTCCTCGTTGCTCCCCTCGACCAAGGCCCGGTTACCTCGACGACCGTGGCGTCGGGATCCTCAGTGGAAGTCGCGGTGCCCCGTTCGGCTTCGCTCGCCGGGGCCAGCGTGGAAGTTCTCCTGAGTTGGGGCACCGTCCCCGCTCCGTGCGCGCCTCACGGGGTCAGCTGCTCTCGACCGCCGATCGAGCGGAGTAACCTCGTCGTGTTCGACTGCGGCGCCCGGGCATGTGCGGACGGGGGAAGTTACTCCCTCGTCGGCGCGACCGACGCCGCCATGGGTGGCAAAGCCGAATTCAATGCGACCCCAGGGCACCACTACGAAATCCAGGCTTGGACGGAATTCGACTCCCCTCTGGGCACCCCCATTCCCGTTCGGTACGCGTTGGTCACCCCCGTACTCGATGGAGGGTTCGGCGGGGTCTTGGTCGCACTCGGGGCGGTCCTGGCCGTGCTCACGGTCCGCCAATGGGACATCGCTCGCCGATCGGTCCGGTCGACCGATTTCCTCTGACGGCGGCGTCACGCTGACCGACCCGTGGCGCGGGATTTAATCCTCGGACCTCCTCCTCGAGCCGAGCGCGACCGTTGGCGCGGAGAAATCCATGGAACTGGGGGTCGACAGCTTCGCCACCTTGATCGCCGACCCGTCCACCGGGGAGCGTCTGACGCCGTCGGTCCGAATGCAGCATCTCCTGGAGGAGATGGAGCTCGCCGACCGGGTCGGGCTCGATGTCTTCGGGATTGGGGAACATCACCGGGCCGAGTTCTTGGATTCGGCACCCGCGGTCATCCTCGCGGCGGCCGCCACGCGAACGAAGACGATCCGACTCACCAGCGCCGTCACGGTCCTGAGCGCCGCCGACCCGGTTCGGGTCTTCCAGGAATTTGCGACCCTGGACTTGATCTCCGGGGGGCGGGCCGAGATCGTGGCCGGCCGCGGTTCGTTCGTTGACGCCTTTCCGCTCTTCGGGCTCAGCTTGGAGGATTACGATTCGCTCTACGCCGAAAAACTCGACCTCTTGCTGAAAATCCGGGCGAATCCCCGGGTCC
>JAKIVT010000148.1 GCA_022750415.1 Thermoplasmata archaeon | reverse complement strand
TCGGGGCCACTCGCGAGGGGTTCATAAACGATTCCCACCGTTCCCGCGGAGGCGCACCAATGCGACCCCGGGCCGGGTCGGACGGGGGGAATTCGGCATCGCTCCTCGCGTCGCCGGGGAGCGGCCCGCCAATCCGATTCGCCGATCCCTCGTGCGGTGGACCTGGCGGCGGGGCTCAGGCCATGGGCTGGAATTTGGCGAGGAAGTGCCGTAGTCGTTCGGGAGCCTCGACCATCCGAACGCCCCGAATGGACGTCCGACGGTTCCACACGCGGCGGACGACGTCGGCGACGTAGCCGAGGTGGGCCGAGGTATACACGCGCCGTGGAATCGCCAGGCGGACGAGTTCGAGCGGGGGCGGGCCGCCCGGCTCGGCGTCGCCGAACATCACGGCACCGACCTCGACGGTCCGGATCGCTCCCTCGCGGTAGAGCTCGACCACCAGCGACTGCCCCGGGAGCTCGGAGGCGGGGAGGTGCGGAAGGAATCGGGCGACATCGAGGTAGATTCCGTGGCCCCCAGGGGGGTGGACGAACGGGATCCCGTCGGCGTCGAGGCAGGCCGCCAGGTACCGGACCTGCCCAATCCGGTGCTCGAGGTAATCGAGCTCGCACGCTTCTCGAAGGCCGACGGACGCCGCTTCGAGGTCCCGCCGGGCGAGGCCGCCATAGGTCGGGAATCCCTCGAAGATGATCAGCTGCTCCTTCAGCCGGGCGGCGAGAGCGGTGTCCCGGGTGGCGACGAAGCCTCCGATGTTGACGAGGCCGTCCTTCTTGGCGCTCATGGTCGCGCCGTCGGCGAGGTCGAAGAAGCGACGTCCGATCTCCGGGATCGAAAGATCTCGCATGCCTCCCTCCCGTTCCCGGACGAAGAACGCATTCTCTGCCCACCGACACATGTCGAGGTAGAGCGGGACGCCAGCGGCCCGGCACGCCGCGTGGACGGCGGTGATGTTCGCGACCGAGACCGGTTGGCCCCCACCGGTATTGTTGGTGAGCGTGACCATGACGACCGGCACGAGCGCCGGACCCCCTCGGAGGAGTTCCTCGAGCTTCGGGACGTCGACGTTCCCCTTGAATGGGTGCGGGCTCTGGAGGTCGTAGGCCTCCGGGATCGCGAGGTTGACCGCCTTCGACCCGTTCCGTTCCACGTGGGCCCGGGTGGTGTCGAAGTGCATGTTGTTGGGGATGACCGTCCCCGGCCGGCCGACGAGGGAGAACAAGAGATTCTCGGCCGCCCGCCCCTGGTGGGTCGGGATGATGTGGGGGAATCCGGTCAAGGTCCGGACCGTCTCCTCGAAGTGGGCGAAGTTCCGGCTCCCGGCGTACGACTCATCGCCGATCATCATCGCCGCCCACTGGCGGTCGCTCATCGCCGAGGTTCCGGAGTCGGTCAGCAGGTCGATGTACACGTCGTCGGAACGAATTTGGAAGAGGTTGTAGCCCGCCGCGCGGAGGGCAGCCTCCCGTTCCTCGCGGGACGGGAGGCGGATTCGCTCGACGACCTTGACCTTGTACGGCTCGACGGGCGGCCGAGGCTCACTCGGAGCAGGCGCCAACGGTGCGGCGACCGAGGAGCGCCTATTTAGACCTCGACGAACGCCGGTCCGGGCGCGCGTCGGCCGACCGCCGTCGACGGGCGGGGTTTGCGGAGGGGGCCTTTCGTCGGGTGACCCGAGGCGGCGCCGGAGGGACCACGGCGGTCGCCCGGAGTCGGACCACGGCCGGGTCGGCCATCGGGTTCGTGAGGACAAGGGTGTAGTCGCCCGGGCCCTCCGGGTCGAACAGGATCTTCGCCTTGCCGGCCAGGCGCACCCTCTGGACGATGGCTCCGGACCGGTGCCCGATCATCACGATGAAGCTCCGGCCCGGCCGCGGGCTCTCCAGGGCGAGGTCGAACTCGCACGCGGCGGCCTCGAGGTGCATGTCGAGTCGGATGCCCCCACCGGGTTCGAGGACGAGGTACCGCGGGAGTTCGGAGATCGCGATCGCCATTGTGCGCTTCGGTACTATCTAGCGCGCGCGGGCAGAAAACGACTCGTGCCGGTTTCGAATCGGGGAGCCCCGGCTGACGTTATCTCGTGTCCGGCCTCGCCGCTCCGATGGCAGCGAAGCGGACGGCCGAAGCGGTTTGGGAGCACGACCTGTTGAAGGGGCACGGCCGGGTCAAGGGGCTGAGCGGCGGCCTCGCCGAGACGCCCGTGACGTGGGTCGCCCGAACGGAGGCGTCCGGTGGCAAGACGAGCCCCGAGGAACTCCTCGCGGCCGCGCATGCCGCCTGCTACTCGATGGCCTTCGCCGCGGCCCTCGGCCGGGGCGGGACTCCGCCGGAGCGGTTGCACGTCTCGGCGACCGTCACCTTCGACAAGGTCGGGGATGGATGGAAGGTCACGACCAGCGAGCTTGCCGTGAAAGGAAAGGTTCCCGGCATGACCGCCGAGAAGTTCTCCGCCGCCGCCACGGCCGCCGAGGGTGGCTGCCCCATCTCCAACGCGATCCGCGGCAACGTCGCTATCACGGTCACGGCCACACTCGAGTAGGAACCCGCTCTCCTCCGAAGCGGCGAGGCCGCCCTCCCCTCTCGGGCGGGCTAGCCGCCGGCCGTTTCGGAGGTCGACTCGGTGGGCCGCGGGCCCTCGGCGACCCGCACGACCTTCCGGATCTCCGCTCCCGCACGGCGCGCGACCACGTCCACGGCCCCGCCGATCGGAACGTGGCTGAGCGCGACCAGCAGGTCGTGCAGCGTTGTCAGGGGGTACGGGCCCACGCGCAGCAGGTCGTCACCGGCTTGGATGCCGGCAAGTCCGGCCGGTCCGTTGGCGACCACCTCGACGACGTACACCCCGGCTGGCTTCGCGAACGTCCCCTCCCCGTCCAAGCGGGTGACCGCCTGGATGCCCAGCCACGGCCGCACGACGCGGCCGTGCTCGAGGAGTGCTCCGATGACCCAGCGGGTCGTGTTCGACGGCACGGCGAATCCAACCCCTTGGGCGTACGGAACGATCGCGGTGTTGACGCCGATGACCTTCCCGTAGAGGTCAGCGAGGGGCCCGCCGCTGTTCCCCGGGTTGATCGCGGCGTCGGTCTGCACAAGCCCCTCGAGCACGTGGGACGCCCATGGCAACGGGCGACCGATGGCGCTGACGACACCCAGAGAGACCGTCGGGGAACCCGGAAGTCCGAGGGAGTTCCCGACGGCGATGGCGAACTGTCCGGCCCGGAGCCGGTCGGAATCGGCCCAGGTGACGGCGGGGGGACCCTTCCGGACCACCCGCAAGAGTGCCAGGTCGGTGAGCGGGTCGGCGCCGACGAGTTCTCCGGGCACCGAAACCCCGTCGGCGAACGTCACCTGGATCGTCCCGCTCTCCCGGACGACATGGTAGTTCGTCACGACGTGGCCTCGGTCGTCCACGACGAAGCCGCTGCCGGCGGCCGTCTCCTCGCCCGCCCGTCGGTGGCGACGCCGCTCGGTGACGCGGACCACCCGGACGACGCTCGGCGTGAGCGTGGCGACCGCGGCGACGAGCTCGTCCTGTTGGGCTG
>JAKIVT010000147.1 GCA_022750415.1 Thermoplasmata archaeon | reverse complement strand
TCGTCGCGGCGGCGATCGGCGGAGACGGACTCCGATGATCGAGGCGTGGGTCGAGCTGAGCCGGGAGAATCTCCCGCTGGCGCACCTTGAACTCGCCGCCATCCTGGAGACGCTCGGAGGCGAGCTTCGGGGGACCCGGCTCGATACCGCCACACCCCTGGTCGCGGTTCCGACTCCATCCGAGGCCCGGCTCCTCGCGGGCCGGATCGCGCTGGGCCGCCGAATCACCGTCCGGTGGCCGGAGGAGAGTTCGGAGGAGATCGGGGCCCGGCTTCGCCGCGAAATCCGGCCCGGAGAATCGGTGGCGTTCCGACCCACGACGCGGCCGACGGGGCGGGCGACGGTCGCCGTCGTGGACCCGTGGGCCGCCGCGGTCCGCGCGGCCGGGGGCCGGATCGAGTTGGAGCATCCGGACCGGAAGTTCCTGTTCCACGTTGGGCTGGCGGATTCGGTGTCGTTCGGGGAAGAGCTGGCGGTCGTCGACCGCACGACGACCGACTCGCGACGGATGCCGAAGCTTCCGTTCCGGCGCCCGGTCAGCCTTCCGCCCAAGTTGGGACGGGTCGCGGCGAACCTGGCGCGACTGCGGCCCGGGGACCGGGTGGTCGACCCGTTCGTCGGCACGGGCGCGTTGGCGATCGAGGTGGCACTTCTCGGGGGTCGCCTTACCGGCATCGACGCGGACGCGACGATGATCCAAGGCGCGCTCGCCAACTTCGCCCACGTGGGCATCGAACCGGAGCGGCTGCTCGTCGGGGACGCCCGGGTCGTGACGGCCCCCGGGCCGTTTGCCGCGCTCGTCACCGACCCGCCGTACGGCCGCGCCTCGACGACCGGCGGCGAGGATGCGCGATCGCTCACCCGCACCGTCGTCCAGCGCTGGGCCGAATTCGTCCAACCCGGTGGCCGCTTGGTGGTGATCTCCCCGGGCGGACCGGACCCGGTCGACGCTCCCTGGAGACGGATCGCCTCCGTCCCGGACCGCGTGCACCGGTCGCTGACCCGCGAATTCCGGGTGTACGAACGCAGTCGGACGGGGACGGCCGGGACCGCTGAGGGACCGTAGGACGAGGATCCGCTCGGTCCGGCCTACGTCATCACGACGGTCACGGCCCGGTTGGGGGAGGCCGGCCCGGAACAGAGTTCTTCGACGGTCAACGTCGCGGTCACCGACGCCTGCTGGATGTTCGTATAGACGACCGTGAACGACGCGCTCGAGGAATCGTTGACCTGCGAGTATTCCGCGGCGGGTACGGCGAAGGTTCCGCTTCCGCCAAACGCGGTCACGTTCCCATTCGGCAGAGTCACTTGCCATGTCGAATTCGCGAGGAACGAAGCGAGCAGGGCTCCCGAGAGGGTCTGGGTCGTCCCGTTCACCGGACCCGTCACGCTGACGATCGCGCCCTCGATCACGTACCCGTGCGCCACGACGTCCCGGTTGTTCACCAATACGCTGGTCGTGTCGTGCATCCCGGGGAACGCCGACTGCGAGACCGACGCTCCGCCATTGACCGCGAAGTTCCCGTTCGGGGAGCCGATCGGGATGAGGACGAATCCGGTGAGCAGGACCATGACCGCGACCGCACCGACCACGATGCGCTTCCGGTCGAGCGGAGTGATGTCGTTGAGCGGTGGGGGGTGGCGCATTCCGAGGAGGACGATGAGGATCGCAAAGAGGAGCCAGCCCGGATAGAAGATCCCCAGGACGAGGAGGAGGCCCACGGCGGCGTAGCTCACCCACCGGGTCCGCTCCCCGAACAACGCGCGGAAGACGTGGCCGCCATCGAGCTGCCCGGCGGGGAGGAGGTTGATCGCGGTCACGAGCAGGCCGACCCAGCCGGCGAGGGCGAGCGGGTGGAGGTTGACGAACGCCACCGGTACGAAGAGGGTGAGGGCGTACCAGAACAGGGAGGTCCCGACGATGAAGTTCCCATACCCGACACCGAAGAACGACGGGCCGCAGTTCGCGACCGAGAGGATGGGGGCGTTCGCCGAGAGGAACATCCCGAGAACGGTGATGGGCACGGCGAGGGCGAATCCGGCCAATGGACCGGAGGCCCCGATGTCCAGCAGGGCCTTCTTCGTCGGGATCGGCTCCCGGAGGCTGATGAAGGCGCCGAAGGTCCCGAAGAGGAGGAACGGCGGCGGGACCGGGATGAAGTAGGGCAGCGAGGCCTCGACGTGATGGTGGCGCGCCATCACGAAGTGGGCGAGCTCGTGGACCCCGAGAATGGCGAGGAGCGGGAGGCCAAAGTAGGCTGCCCCGTAGACGACGTCGACCGGCAAAAGGGTCTTCCCACCGACGTAGGCGACCCACAGGAACGCCCCCGCCAGCATGGTCGTGCCGATGGTGATGGCGAGGAGGATCGCGTTGGTGAGCGAACTCCACGGCGGGCGATGGGGCCGACGGATCACCTCGATGAGGAACTCTCCGCCTTCCCGGCGGATCTGGGGAATGTAGTACCGGGTCCAGAACTCCTGACGAAGCTTGTCGAACTTCTCCTCTAGCGTGGCCGGGTCCGCCTGGACCAGAAGGACGAGGGAGACCGGAGTGATCCGTGTCTCGTAGACGGGGAAGTAGAGGGCCACCGAGGAGCGGATCCGCTCGACTTCCGTTCCGGGTAGGGGCGCCGCGCCCGAGAGACCCATCCCGGTTCACGCCCCGGCCGACTTGCGAAGGCGTTTCGCTCGTTCCTTCGACGAGAATCCGGTCGCCGCCTCGAGGAAGGCGTTGTACCGCCGGATCGTCTCTTGCGCCGTCGCCGCGTCGACCTTCGGGTTCATGACGAGCTCCACCGCGAGCTCTTTGCCGTCGGCCCGGGCGGTCAGCCGCTCGATTGCGCCCCAGTGGCACTGCACCGAGTCGCCCTCGACCTTCGCCCCGTCAAAGTGTCCCTGGCAGACGGTGGCCAGAGCGGTCGGAACGAGGTTCCCGCGGTGGCTCGTCCGTACCGGGTAGCGCTGCATTCGACGGTTCCGAGCGAGGGTCGAAATTTAACGATTCCGTCGAAAATCGCGGGGGGAATCCACTCCCCCTCCGGAGGCCGGCCAGGCGGCCGCTTCGCCGAGATGCGCCGTGGCCCGGAGGGGATCACGCGCAGGCGAATCCGTACAACCCAAGGGCGGACCGGCGCACCGGAACCGCGCCACGCCGACGGGCCCAACGTCGGAGGGCCGCGCATAGATCTCCCGTGGGGCCGTGGTCGGCGATGGCGACCGCGCCGGGTCCCAGGCACCCGTCGATGGCCCGGAACTCCCGGTCCGACTCACGGTCCCGGTGCGGAACGTCGTAGACAAACATCTCGACACTGGCCAGTTCCTCGGCCAGCAGAGGGATCACATCGCGCTTGTCGCCCAAGCGCAGATCCCAGCGACCCCTCAGCGGGAACGGCACCGCCCAGCCGGAGGACCGGCCGGGGGGAAGGGTCCACGATCCCTGAACCGGCGCCCGATTCCCCGCTCGGGCGCGCGGAAACGTGGGAAGGTCAATCGAGTGGAGCGTCCCCTTCCGATTTCTCTGAAGGCCGGCCAGAAGGTACGCCGAGGAGACGCCGGACGACACCCCGACCTCCAC
>JAKIVT010000146.1 GCA_022750415.1 Thermoplasmata archaeon | reverse complement strand
GTGCCGGCCGGGTAGAACACGACCGCGGGCGGATGCTCGAGGATGGGCGCGTACAGTCTCCAGGACTCTTCGACCTCGTCCGCCCGGACGAAGAGGGTCGGGTCGCCGAGCATGACATCGATGAGGAGCGTCTCGTACCCGTCGGGGAGCTCGCCGAACACGTCGGCATAATGGAACTTCATCCGCTGGGTCTGGACGCGGATCTCCCGACCCGGGACCTTGACCTCGAACGCGATCTCGAACCCCTCGTCCGGCTGCACGAGGATCGTGATCCGGTCCGGGCTCGCGTCGTACTCCCCTTCGGCCTGGAAGAACGACACCGGTGGGGCCTTGAGCGTCAGGACCACCCGGCTCGACTTCGTCGGCAACCGCTTGCCGGTGCGAACGAAGAACGGCACGTGCTGCCACCGCCAGTTGGCGATCTTCAGACGCAGGGCCACGAACGTCTCGGTCGTCGAGTCGGGAGCGATGCCGGGCTCTTGCCGATAGCCAGGGACCGGTGTTCCGTCGAGGGCGGCCGCCGCGTACTGCCCGCGGACGACGTCGGTCGGTTCGATCCGCACGATGCTGCGGAGGACCTTCACCTTCTCGTTGCGAATCGCGTCCTCGTCCTTGGTCGCGGGCGGCTCCATGGCGACCAGTGTCAGCAGTTGCGTGACGTGGTTTTGGATCATGTCGCGGAGCGCGCCCGAATCGTCGTAGTACTGGGCCCGACCCTCGACCCCGAGCTGCTCGGCGACCGTGATCTCGACGTGTTCGACCCGATCCCGGTTCCAGAGCGATTCCACGAACATGTTCGCGAACCGGAAGACAAGGAGGTTCTGGACCGTCTCTTTCCCGAGGTAGTGGTCGATCCGGTAGATCTGCGCCTCCTCGAAGTGCGCACGAAGGAGCCGATTGAGCGCTTGGGCGGAGGCGAGATCGCGGCCGAACGGCTTCTCGACGACGACCCGCGCCCAACCGCTCGATTTGCCGAGTCCGGATTGGCCGATCCCGAGGAGGGTCGGGGCGAACGCGTCGAGGGGCAGCGCCAGGTAGAACAGCCGGTTCCCGCCGAGCGGATGGGACGCCTCGAGCCCCTCCACCCGCTGGCGAAGGGCGGCGTAGCTCGTCGGGGTCTCGTCGGCGAGCGTGTGGTAGAACAACGTCGAATCGCAGAACGCCCGGAGCTCCGCGTCCGACCCGAGCTTCGCGGCCTGCAGGGAGGCGAGGGCCATCGCCCGGAACGCCGGGTCGTCGTGGGGGTGCCGCGCCACCCCGAGAAGGAGGCTCCCGGGGGGAAACTTCCCTTGGGTGCGGAGCCGGTAGAGGGTCGGGAGGAGCTTGCGCTGGAACAGGTCCCCCGTCGCCCCGAACACGACGAACAGATGGTCGGGGGGGACGGGGGTTTCCATCTCTACGTCTCCCGCTTCACGTCGTGGCCGCCGAACTTGTTCCGCATCATGGCGAGCAACCGCTCGGCGAACGGGTCCTCTTCGCGGGACCGGAGTCGCTGCTGGAGGGCGAGCGTGATGATCGGGGCCGGGATGTTGAGGTCCATCGCCTCGGTGACGGTCCACCGCCCCTCTCCGGAGTCGGCGACCCACGGCTCGATCCCCTTCAGCGTCGGGTTGTCGGCGAGCGCCGACTCCGTGAGCTCGAGGAGCCAGGAGCGGACCACGCTTCCATACCGCCAGACGAGGGCGACCTGGTGGAGGTCGAGGGCGTACTCGGTCTTCCCCTGAAGAATGGCGAATCCCTCCGCCAGCGACTGCATCATCCCGTACTCGATCCCGTTGTGGACCATCTTCACGAAGTGGCCGGCCCCCACCGGGCCCATATGGCCCCACCCCTGGTCCGGGGCGGGTGCGAGCGTCTCCAGGATGGGGCGGATCCGGGCGACGTCCTCGTCAGCGCCGCCGACCATCATCGAGTACCCCTCCGTGAGCCCCCAGATTCCCCCGCTCGTCCCGGCGTCGACGTACCGGAACCCCCAGGTGGACACGAGGGCCGCGCGCCGGACGCTGTCCTTGTAGTACGAGTTCCCGCCGTCGACGATGAGGTCCCCCGGCGTGAGCAGCGGATGCAATTGCTCGAGCGTTTGGTCGACCGGGTCCCCGGACGGGATCATGAGCCAGATGACGCGCGGAGCGGCGAGTTTCTGGACGAGCTCGGCCAAGGAATGCGCCCCTTCGGCGCCTTGCTGGACCACCGCGTCCACGGCCGGGTTCGCCCGCGCGAATCCGACGACGCGATGTCCTCCCTTCACGAGGCGGACGGTCATGTTCGCGCCCATCTTTCCGAGACCCACCATTCCGAGTTCCATCGTCGTTCTCCTCAACCCGCTGCGACCCCGACGTTCGAGAGGTCGGCCCGAAGCCGGGCCGGGTCTCCCACGAGAACCGTCCGGATCCCGAGGCCGGCCGCGGCCGAGACGTTCTCCGGTCGGTCGTCGAGGAAGACGCTCTCGTCGGGAGCGCGCTGGGTGATCTGCAAAGCGTACCGGTACGCCGCCGGGTCCGGCTTGCGGAGGCCGGTGTAGCAGGAGCTGAAGAACACGTGGAACACCTCGCGCAGGCCGAACGTATCGATCCGGTACTGATTGAGCTCCCGGGACTCGTTGTTCAGCGCTGCCATCGTAAACCCTCCAGTCTTCCGAAGCTCCCGGGCCAGGTTGAGGTTCGCCGTTTTGGCCGTCGACTGCTCCCGGACGAATCGGCCGAACTCCTCCCGGGAGAACTCGCGTGGAACGTCGAAAACCGTCGTGGAAAGGTACTCCTCCCAGGAAATTTGCCCCGTCTCCAGGGCCGCGTCGACCCGCTGGTGCCGGCGTTCGAGGTCCTCCGCATCGAGCTCGAATCGGACGGCCGCCGCGCGGCGGGCGGTATGGTCCCACCCGTTCGAGAGGAGCACCCCGCCGACGTCCCACAAAAGGAGCGAAACGTTACCCATCCACGGCCTCGGCCAGACGGCGAAGGCCTCCGGCCCTGTCGGAACCGAGCGTGACCCGCAGGATCCGGCGGCCCCGCTGTTCGAGCGCCTGGTAGTCCCCAAGCGACTGTGCCCGAATCAGCTGTCCGAACGTGTACCCGGCTCCCGGGACCTCGAGGTCCGCCGACGGTTCGTCGACGATCTGCAGGAAGAGGCCCGTGTTCGGGCCGCCCTTGTGGAGTTGTCCGGTGGAGTGCAGGAACCGCGGGCCATAGCCGAGCGTCGTGGCCACTTTCAATTGGCGCAGGAGTCGGAGGCGTAGGTCCTGAAGGAGGGTCCAGGTCGCGTCGGACGGCGGGAGGTAGGCTTGCAGGGCCACGTAATCGCCGGGGCGACAGAGGTCCATCCAGGCCGGCACGGCCCGGTCCAGGGACGCCCCATCGTCCGCGCGGATCGTGACGGGACCATCGGAGCCCCCCGGGGCGGCGGGGTGCGCCATCGCCTGTCGGGCGAGCTCCTTCGCGAACTCCACATCCGGTTGGTCGAACGGGTTGATGCCCACGATCATCCCGGCGCTCGCCACGGCGAACTCCCACCGGAAGAATTCCTGGCCGAGGTCCAATCGGTCGGCGAGCCCGATCCGCACCACCGGGTGACCGGCGGCTTCGAGCTTCTGCGCGTGGTCGTCCAGCGCCGGATCCGGATGATCCGCT
>JAKIVT010000145.1 GCA_022750415.1 Thermoplasmata archaeon | reverse complement strand
GCGGGAACAAGTGCTCCCAGGTCTGGGCCCACATGTTGCCGAAAAGATGGGCCGGTACCGGTCCGGTACGGGAGACGACCTCGTCGCCGTACTTCTCGTTCAGCTTCCGGCGGGCGTAGGCGTGGAGTTCCTTGTAGAGCGGCGCGACCTGCTCCCAGAGATGCTCGACGGTTTGCGAGAACTGGGCGGGGGTGAGGTCGTACTTGGCCCGCCACATCTCGCCGAGGTCGCCAAATCCAGCGTCCCGAGCGCCCTGGTTTCCGAGGTCCACGAACCGGGTGAACCCCTTCCGCATCGGCCGGGCGGTGGCGTGCCAGCCGGTCCAAACGTCGAGGAGCACTTTGGGGTCGTGGCTTTCGCGGAGGATCTTCGCGAGCGCCTCCAGGTCCAACGGCTCGGTCCGGCCCTTCGGGGTGTACCGGCCCTTCGCGTACATCCCCTGGAGCTCGGCCACGACCCGGGTAAGCTCCTCCGCCGCCCGGGCGTCGTCTGGGGCGGAGAGGGGCTGGCCGAGCCGCAAGAGGAGCGCCTTGCGGCCGTCGACCTCGTTGACGTGCTTCGGGTCCCAGGTGAGGGTGACCTTGGCCAGATTGGCGGATTCCCGTAGATAGCGGGAGTTCGCGCGGGCGCTGATGTACTCGGAATCGTCGGTGACATAGGTGTTGTACACCCACTCCGCCTTGGCCGTCTCGGTGTAGAGGTCGAGGAGCTTCGACTCCGCCTCGGCGAGGAAACGACCGGGCTCCCCACCCGCGCCCGCACCGGACGCTCGGGCAGCGGTCATGCAGTGCCCCGTGACGCGGAATCGGCTGGCGAGGGCACGAGCGGGACCGGGCCGGGCGGGGCGGTCATCCCCGAGGCGGAGTCGTCCGGCTACTTCCGAATTTCGGAGAGTCTTTGGCCGAGCTTGACGACGGCGCGCACCGCGTTCGCCGCATTCTCGATCCGGTCTTGGGCCTGGAGGCGCGTCTCGCCCGGACCCGAGATCCCGAGGCCGACGGGCTTGCCGTACTCGACGGAGAGGTCGACGAGCTTGCGCGCGGCCTGGTTCATCACGACCTCGTCGTGCTTCGTCTCCCCCTCGATCACGGCGCCAAGGGTGACGACGGCGTCGACGTCCCCGCGCTCGAACAGGGCCTTCACGATGAGCGGCATGTCGTAGACGCCCGGGGTCTTCACGACCGGCCCGAGCGAGGCGCCGAGGAAGGAGACCTCCTCCTTCGCCCGCTCGACCATCGCGTACGTCACGTCGTAGTTGAACTCGCTCGCCACGAGGGCGATTCGCATCCCGGCACCTTCGGACTTCTTGGTCGGCATGGTTGTTGATTCCTGATGGTACGTGATGAATGTTGGACGAGCGGACCCCTCAGTGGGTCGCCCGGACCGCCCCCGCATCGCGGAATCCCTGGCGGAGTCCCGTGCCGGCCCTTCGGGCGAGGTCGTTGGGGCGGAACAGGAGTGCGTAGGCGTTCTCGGCGTGCTCCTCGGCCCGGCGTCGAGCCAGGAATTCGAGCTCCTTCCCGTCGTCGGCCTCGCCCTCGAAGACGAAGCACTCGACCACGGGCTTGGATTCGAGGACGCCGGCGAGGATGAGCCCCGTTGACGCCTCGTGGGCGCAGACCTTGTCGTACTCCGCCTTCCCCGGCATGCCGAGGACGAGACAGAGGTCCATCCCTTCCTGGAAGAGCTTCCGGACGGCGACGGGGAGGTCCTTGATCCCAGGTACGGTGCGCCGCGTGATCGTGAACCCGGTTCCGCACTCCTTGAGTCGCTCGGTGGCGTACCGGCCGATATCGACCCGGGCGAACGTCGTGTCGACGATGCCGACCTTCTTCATCGGGCCTCTTGGGTGGGCGATTTCGTGCGCTCGAGGATCCGTTCGACGATCTTTCGGGTCGCGATGTCGTTGTGCGGGTACGCGCCGAGGCGGACGACCTTCGCCGGGACGCCGCGACGGGCGCATTCGCCCTCGACTTCGCGCTCGTTCCAGTGCTGATTGTATCCGAGGGCGATGATGTCGGGCTTCTCGCGGACGACCGTTTCGTAAATGTCGGTCGCGCTCCCGAGTACGGCCCGGTCGACTGGTTTGAGGGACTCGACCATCTCGCGGCGGAGATGCTCGGGGACGTACGGCTCGTGCTTCAGCCGCCGGGCGGTCTGGTCGCGGGCGACGACGACGACGAGCTCGTCCCCGAGCTTCCGGGCCTCGGTGAGGAAGAACACGTGGCCCGGGTGCAGGAGGTCGAAGACCCCCGTGGCCATCACGCGGACCATGATTCGACCGCCTCGGCGATCGTCCGCCCTTCCAAGAACACCCAGCCGTGCGCCTCGGCGTACCGACGGGCGGCCTCGGGGGATCGCGGGCCGCCGGAATCCCCGAGCATCTCGCAAACCGTGGCCGATTCGGACAATCCGGCCAGTCGGGCGAGCGAGATGGCAAGTTCCGTATGACCTTTCCGTTCTCGAACGAGACCGCTCGCCGAGTAGAGCAGGGGAACGTGGCCGGGGGAGGTGAACTCGCGGACGAATTGGGCTTGAAGGGCTTCGTCGGTCAGGCTGGGGGCCGCCTTTGCGAGCTCGCCGAGCGCGCGGATGGTCACCGACCGGTCGTTGTCGGGGACCCCGGTGAAATTGGTCCGATGGTTGACCGTGATACCAAACGCGCTACGGGCGTCGTAGCGGAGACGTTGGCGGGCGACCTCCCCCAGAATGGGGAACCGGTCCGAGCCGAGTTGGAGGAGTTCCGAGGCGAAGGGGAGTCCGATCCGGACCCGAATTTCGTCCGAGATGGCGCTGCAGATCAGCCCTCCCGCGTCCGTCCGGGCGAGGCGGATCAGCTCCGGGGTCGCCTTCTCGGAAAGGAAGACCAGGTCGGTCTCCCCCTCGCGATCGGGGGCGTCGAAGATCAGGACCGGCTCGCCATGGGCGAGGCTATCGCCGGCGAGGGCCAGCGCCTGCGGAAGGACCTTGGGGACCTGGCTCGCCATCATCCCGAGCGAACCAGAGTTGCGTGGCTAATAAGGAATGCGTAGATACTCAAGAATGGGTTAGTGGGCCCTTTGGGAAAGGAGAGTCAGAACTCGTCGATCGGCCTCAAACCGTCCTGGACACCTGCATGGGGCAGGCGTTCTTAGGAGGTGATCCATCTGCAGGTTCCCCTACAGATACCTTGTTACGACTTAGTCCCCCTTGCTGAACCGAAGTTCGAACGACCCAAGATGAGTCACCCTCACTCCGACCCAACTCGGATGACTTGACGGGCGGTGTGTGCAAAGAGCAGGGGCACATTCACCGCGGGATGTTGACCCGCGATTACTACGGAATCCATTTTCACGAGGGCGAGTTACAGCCCTCGATCCAGACTACGACTGGGTTTCAGGATTGCCTCCCCCTTTCGAGGTCGGATCCCATTGTCCCAGCCTTTGTAGCGCGCGTGTTGCCCGGAAGATTTGGGGCATACGGACCTACCGTAGACCTCTCCTTCCTCTGCCTTAGCGGCAGCGATCCCTTCAGTGTGCTCTCGAGATCACTCTCGAAATCGCGACTGAAGGCGAGGGTCTCGTTCGTTATCTGACTTAACAGAACGCCTTACGGTACGAACTGACGATGGCCATGCACCACCTCTCGGAGAATCGGGCAAGGTCTTC
>JAKIVT010000144.1 GCA_022750415.1 Thermoplasmata archaeon | reverse complement strand
CGTCGTCGATGGGAGACCCACCCTCGAATGGGTCACGACGGCGCCGAAAGTCCCGATCAAAGTCCTGGACGTCAACGTCGATGGCCAGACCGCGGAATCGGCCCAGGCCGAGATCGCCGCCCTCGTGGAACGGGAGACCGTACCCGGGGGAATCCTGTTCCCGAGGGTGCACGGCACCCTCGCCGACGGATCCCTCGGTTCCCTCGGCCTCGGTCGATGGAGGTCCGGCGCGGGTGGGGCGGCCAGCGTCCATTGGGACCTCGGTGACGCGCAGTCCGCGAGCGCCGAGCCCGTCGGCGACGCCGGGGACGAGACCCGACTCGAACTCGAGACGTTCGAGCGGCTGTCCTCGGAGACTTCGGGGAGTCCGCCGACCTTCCAGGGACCGCCCGGCGCCCGACGACTGCAGGAACTGTTCGAGGCCCTCGGCTCGGCCCGCTCCGAGGGGGAGGCGAAGGCAGACTACGAACGGCTCCGTTTGACGGCCGCCTTCCGGGCCCTCGGCCTCGAGGAGGAGGAACTCCCGTGACCCTCCACCTCACCCGCCTCTCGCTTCGCAACGTCCGGAGCTACGAATCGGCGGAGCTCGAGTTCGGTCCCGGAGTGACCGTCCTCGTCGGGGACGTCGGTTCGGGCAAGACGAGCTTGTTCCATGCGATCGAGATGGCGCTGTTCGGATTCGCCGAGGTCGAGGCCCCGTACCTCGTCCGGCATCGCTCGGGGTCGGCGTCGGTGGCCCTGACGCTTTCGGACGGGGAGCACTCGTACGAGCTCGCCCGGACCTTCCGTCGGAAGACCCGGCGGGGTCGGGAAGTGTTCGAGCCCGAAGAGCCGTCGTTCCGCGTCGATGGGGAACTGCGCACGTACTCGGCCACCGAGTTCCGACAGCGCGTGATCGAGCTCCTCGGCTTTCCGGACAATCCCAATCCCCGCTCCCGCTCCGACCTCTGGCGGTGGGCCGTCTACACGCCGCAGGAACGGATGCGGGAGATCTTGCGGGAGGATGAGGCCGAGGCCCGGCTCGAAACGATCCGCAAGGCGCTCGGGCTCGAACGGTACCGTCTGGCAGCGGACAATGCGGAGGTACTGGCCACGGCCCTCCGAGCACGAAGTCGGACGCACGCGGAGGTCGCTCGCGGCTTGCAACACTTCGAGACCGACCTTGCCAAGGCCGAGACCGACCTCGCTACGTCGGCGACGGCGCAGAGCGAGGCCGAGGCGAACTCGGCCGAGGCCCGCCGCAGGGCGGCCGAAGCCGAGGAGCTCCTCACCGCCTCCGAGGCCGGACGCCGCGCCCGGGAAGCCGACCAGCGGGAACTCGAGCATCGCACCCAGGAACAAGCCCGGCTGGAGGTGTCGATCTCCACGGGCGAGCGGCGGGCCGCGGAAGCGGTCGCGGAGGTGGCCCGGAACGAGCACTCGGTGCTGGCGCTCGATGGGTTACGCCCGCAGCGTGTCGAGTCGCAACACGTCCTCGAAGCCGCCGAACGGGGAGTCCAGGCCGCCAAGGCCCAGATGGAAGGCCTGGATGCGGCATCGAAGGTCCTCGCGGCCGCGGAGGCGGTGGTGCGGGCCGTCCGGAGCTCTCTCGAGGACCACGAGCGGGGGCTGCTCAGAGATCAGGAGGAGCTCCTTCGCGCTCGGCGGGAGGCCGAGGCGGCCTCCCAGAGCGGACCCGTCAAGGAGCCCCCGGCGCCCACGCCCCGTTCTGTCGAGGAAATCGTGGCGTCGATCGCCGCCTTGCGGGCCGAGGAAACCTCCGACTCGCGTGAGTCCCATCTCCGGGATGCCGAACTCCACGAGCTCTCGGAGCTCATCGACGGCAGGGTGTGTCCCCGGTGCCACCAGACGGTGCGCCCCGAGGAATTCTCGGCCCACCGTACCGAGGCGGAGCAGGCGGCCGCTGCGGCCTCCGCCCGACTTCGCGCCGTCCAAGAACGGGTGGTCGCGGCCGAGGCCGAGCGGAGCTCCCGCGAGCGATTCGAGCGCGCCCACCAAAGTTGGTCGTCCAAGCAGGAGCTCCGCGAACGAGCGCAGGCCGCTGAACTCCGGGCGAGAGAGCGAGTCGCGACCGGCGAATCGGCCCTCGAAGGGCGGAAAGTACGTCTCGCATCCAGCGAGGAGAGCGAGGCGGCCTCGAGGGTCGTTATGGAACCGCTCCGCGCGGCTCGCGCGGAATTGGACCTGGCCGAATCGCAACGCGAAGTGGCCCGGGCGGCCGTGGCCGGTATCGAGCAGCGATTGGCCACCGCCGAGGCGCTGCAGGAGTCCCTCCGATCGGCTCGAGCCCACGCCGATGGCGAGGCCGCCCGACTTGCCGAGGAACGACGGCGGCTGGCCGAGGTTCGGACCGCACTCGAGGTGTTGCGGAATGCCCTCCGAGGGGTCGCCGAGGCCAATCGGGCGCACGCGGAGCTCCTCGCCCAGCGGGATTCCGCTCGTCGGGAGGAGCGCAGTACGGGGGAGGCGGTCACCTCGGCCCGCGAGCGGCGCTCGTTCGCCGAGGAGCGCCGGAACGTGGCCGCCACGGGGGTCGCCGAACGGCGAACGCACCTCGAGCGTTCCGAGCACCTGCAGGCATTGGCCGGATTCGTCACCCCCGCCTTCCGGGATGCCCTCCTCGACCTCGAGCGCCGGCTCCTCGGTCGCGCCCAGGCCACGTTCGAGCGGAGCTTCTCGCATGCCTTCTCGACCCTCGTCGAGGATCCCGGCCTTCTCGCCCGGTGCGGTCCCTCGTTCGTTCCGTTCGTCGAGATTGACGGGGAATGGACCCCGGCCGAGGCGTTGAGCGGGGGCGAGCGGACGGCCCTCGCCCTCGCCTTCCGGGTCGCGTTGGGGGACGTCGTTCGGAACTCCGGGCGGCTTCGTCTCGACACGATCCTTCTCGATGAGCCGACGGACGGATTCTCGCCCGAACAGGTCGCTCGGATGGGAGAGCTGCTCCGGTCCCTCCCCTGGGGTCAGGTTCTCGTCGTCACCCACGAGACGAGCCTCGCCGGGGTGGCCGACCGGACGGTGCGGGTCCGGAAGGACGGCGGACTCTCGCACCTCGAGGGGGAGGTCGCGTCGACGACCCCCCCAATCCCTTCCGTAACACCGACGCGCCGGCGAAAACCGACCCGGGTCGACGAGCCCGCGCCGCCGGCTACGTAACCCAGGGACGGAATTCGGCCTCGTCCCACGGCGGGGAGTCGGCGAGCTTGAGGTTCTCCGCGAGGTGCTCCGGGGTCTTCTGCCCGACGAGGGGCCCCAGGGTGCCGGGGACCGAACGGGCGAACTGCAGCGCGGTCTGGGCGGCCGACAGCGGTTCGGCCGATGGTCCCTCCCGGGCCAATTGACCTTGGAAGAGGGGCACGCTGGTGAAGACCGCGACCCCGAGCTTCCGGGCCGCCTCGAACAGGGTCAGACGATCTCCGCCCGCGGTCTGCGTCCGGAGCCGGGCGGCCTCCGGCATGGCGAGGTTGAACGGAAACTGGAGGTACCGGAATCCGTGGTCCGGGCCCCCGACCTTCTCGGCCAGTCGGACGACCTCCTCGAGGGACAGGTGCCCTGCCTCGCTCCGGGGAACGCGCAGGCAGTCCCAGGTGGCGAGGCCGTACGCGCCGAGAGTTCCGCGCTTCCGCTCCGTCTCGTAGAACGCGAACGCCGCCTCGAGTCGGGCGAAGAACTCGTCATGCCCGACAACCGGCAGCTG
>JAKIVT010000143.1 GCA_022750415.1 Thermoplasmata archaeon | reverse complement strand
CGCACTCCCCGCCTCGATCGACCCGCGCGACTCGCGCCGCCTCGAGCCGCTTCTCGACGCGTCCCAAACGAACCCGCTCGGCGACGAGGCGCTCGAAAAGACCCTGCACGACCGGTTCGACGTGGAGCACGCCCGGCTCGTTCTCGAGAAGATCCGAGACGGAACGATCGCGGTCGTGCCGTCGCCGCGCTCGGACTGGACCGACCTTCCGTTGGCGCGCCTCAAGTGGCGCGAACTTCCCGACGTGCCGCCGCCGACCCTGCTCCGCGCGGTCGAGGAGCGGCTGCGCGCCGAACCGTTGACGCTCGTTTGCCTCCGGTGCGGCTTCCAGCGGACGACGACACCGGCCCGGTACGCCGCCGAAGGCGGCAGCCGGTGCGGGCTGTGCCACGGCGCGCTCTCCGCCGTCATCTCTCCTCGGAGGACCGAAGAGATCCAAACTCTCATCGCCTACGCGAAGCGGAAATGGAAAGGCCGCAAGGCTCCGCGGACGATCCCGGTCTCCCTTCCGCCTCTCGTCCGGGCGGGATACACTTCGGCCGAACTCGTGGCCAATTTCGGCGAGCGTGCGTTGCTCGCCCTGGCCGCCCGTGGCGTGGGTCCGGAGACGGCGCGGCGTCTCCTCTCCAGGCCGTACCGTCAGACGAGCGAACTCGTCGCCGAGATCGTCAAGGCCGAACGGAACTACGCGAAGAACCGGGCCTTCTGGTAGGCCGACTCAGTCGAGCAATTCGATGCCGCACCGCTCGGCGAGAGCCTGGATGGCCTCCGGGGACGGACCGGGGTGGGCGTGCAACCCTTCGAGGAACGCGTGGGTCTTCGGACCCATGATGAGCAGATAGCGGGTCTCCACCGGCGACGGGTTCCAAAAGGTGTGCACGACGTTGGGCCGACTCCACACGGCGGTCCCGGGACCGGCCCGGACCTCGCGGTCGTCCATGCGTACCACGAGCTCCCCATCCAGAACGTACCATGCCTCGTCTTCGTCCCGGTGCCGGTGCAGCGGAGCCACCGTGCGGGGCGGCCCACCGGTCGACGGAGCCTCGACGTACTCCGCGATCGCGAACGTGCTGCCACCCGAGCCGAGCGGGCTTCCCCGCAGCGGGTGGCCGGAGGCGGGATGGGGAGGTCGAGCGGCGGGCGGCGTCAAGGGTCCCCCGAGTGGGGGGTCCTACTTCCGTTCCCAGGAGGGACGACCGGTTCGGGCCGACCCATGGCGAGGGCCGTGGCGACCTCGTACACCTCGCTTCTGGTCCCGAGCGTGCGGAAAGCGCCGTCTCGGGCATGAGTGCGGCCCGTGAGCCGTCCCCGGGCGCGAAGGGCCTCGATGAGACGGTCGGTGCGGGGCGGGTTCGAGAGGCGAAGCGCCTTCGCGATCTCGTTCGGCTCGTAGTAGAACGGGACGTCGGCAACGGCCTCGTCTCGAAATCGGCTCAGGAGTCGGGCGAGGGGTTCGGGGAGGGCGGCCGTGGCGGGGACCTGCAACCGCTCGAGGAATTCGCGGTCGAAGAGCGGGCCGAGCCACATCGGTCCGGCGAGACCTGCCGCTCGGAGCGGAGGACCTTCCCACGTCGTGGTCGCGATGGTGCCGACCGGGGCGGGGCGGTCGCTCGGGCCGACGAGAACGTACGCTCGAACGTAGTGATCGCGAACGTACGCCACGAGCGGGTGGACGCTCCGGCTTCGCGCCTCGGCGTGGTCCGAGATCGCCCGCAGCAGGATACGGAGGCCGGCTTCCGGGCCGAGACGTCCGTGGACGGGTTCGGCGTGGTACCGACGTCGTGTCGCGGGAGCGTCGGAGCCGGCGAGGACGATCATATCGGTGGCGGTGACGGAGAGGAGGCCCCCCGGTGCGAGGGAAGCGAAGGCGGCGTCGAGGTACGGAAGCGGCGAGCCGAACGGGTCGAGGTCCACGTGGTCGAAAGGGCCGTCAGCGGCGGGAGCCCGCGCATCCCACCGCCGCGACGTCGCCCCTCGGTCCGCGTAGCGGGCGACGTTCGCCTCCAGCACGACCGATGCCGGCCCCCCGGAGTCGGTGGCCAGCAGCCGCGCGAACGCTCCCGATTCTCGGAGGACCCGAAGCCCGCGGACCCCGGTCGCTGACAGCATCTCCCACGCGGAGTTCGGCCCGGTCGCCGAGGTCCCCCAGGCCGTGGCTACCGCAATGTGCAGGTCCCGATCGAGCGCCATGGCGCCGTTGTAGAACACTGGTCGTCGCGAGGCCGGCCCCCGGACGCCCTGGGGGCTCGGGAGCGAGAGGGCGGTCCCGCCCTCCCGCGATTCGCGGCTCGACGTTAGTGCGATTTCCCGGTCAAGAGCCGGACGATCTTGAACGCGAGCAGGTTCTTGTTCACCGGCGTCACTTCGAGCAGACGTAGTTCGTCCCTCCGCCGGATGTCCTGGAGGAGCGGATTGCGCGACTTCTTATGAAGCGTCATCACGATCGACTTGTTCGCATCGAGCGTTTCGACGACCGCGGCGGTGAACGTCTCGCTCTCGACCTCCATCTTGCCAACCTCGTCGATGACGATCACGTCGGCCGACTCGCGCGCCTCGGCGAGGGAACGGGTTCCGAGCCCGTCGAGGGCGGCGAGGTTGACGCCGTACCGGCCGCTTCGCAGCCGGGACTTGAGCCCCTCGTGCGCGAACACCTCGTGCTCCTTCGTGAGCCAGTTGGTGATCTGGAATCCGGCGCGCCGCTGCTTTTCGATGATCGGTTCGGTGACCATCCCGCCGACCTTGACCCCCTCCTGTTCGAGGAGTTGGATGATCCGGAGCAGGGTCTGGGTCTTGCCCGAGCCGGGGAGCCCGGTGATGCCGATCTTGACCGGGGCAGCGAGCCGACGAGGCACGATCCAGAAACTCCGAAGGAAACGGCGAAGGGCAGGGACAAAGAAAAAGGCTGGGGGGTCGTCCGGACCGGCGTGCTACGACCGCACAGACCGGTCGCCGATCCATCGGAACGCCCGGTCTATCCGGTCCGGGAGGACACGCGATTGCTCCTTCCGTTCGCCGAAGAAGCCGGTACGGGGCGTCTGCTCGAGGTCGGGTGCGGCAACGGCGCCCTCAGCCTCGCTGCGGCGCGCGCCGGGTGGCGCGTCGTCGCCACGGACCGGAATCTCGGTGCCCTCACCCAACTCGCCCGTCGCGCGCGGTCCGACCGGCTGGACGTGGCGGTCGTGCGGACCGACCTCGCCGACGGTCTCGGACGGTTCGACCGGATCCTCGCGAATCCCCCGTACCTCCCCACCACTCCCGCGCAGCGCGACCCCGACCCGTGGGTGAACCTGGCCCTTGACGGGGGACGGGATGGGTTGGGGCCGACGAAGCTGCTCCTCGAGTCGCTGGCCTCGCATCTGACCCCGGACGCCTCGGCATTCGTCGTCCTCTCCTCGCTCCAGCCCAAAGCAGGACGGGAGGCGATTCGGCACCGATGGCTCGACGGGGGGGGATCGGTCCGCCGAGTCGCCGCCCTCCCCTTGGGGGACGAGGTGCTCGAGGTCTGGAGGTTCAGCCGGTCCGCTCAACCTGGCGCAGCACGGCGTCGAGGAACCGCTGCCCGTCCGAAGGACCCTCGGCGCCGGACGTCCGGGTCCAGTCGGGGGACTGCGCCCGGAAGAAGTTCCGCTCCGGGTGGGGCATCAGGCCGAAGACGTTCCCCTCGGGATTCATGAGCCCCGCGATATCTCCGACCGCCCCGTTCGGGTTCCAGGGATAGGTCGCCGGCGCCCCGTCGGGCGCGACCCATCGGAAGAGGACCT
>JAKIVT010000142.1 GCA_022750415.1 Thermoplasmata archaeon | reverse complement strand
TCCCTGGGCGGCGGCCCTGATCTTCACCCTCGACCGGGCCGTGACCCGGCCCCAGCTCGAACGGCTCCTCGACCGCTCCGACGTGATCGCCGACCGTTCGTTCTACTCGACGCTCGCCTACCAAGGCTCGCTGCTTCCGGCGCCGGCCCGACGGCGACTCGAGACGTTGCAACGGCGAGTGGCCGTGGCCCCCGACGTGGTCCTTCTCCTCGACCTTCGGCCGGATACCGCCCTGGAACGGGTCGGCCGTCGAGGCAAGGACCGCTCGGCGTTCGAGCGTCTGGCGACGCTTCGTCGGGTCTCCCGATCCTACCGGGGGTTTGCTCGGAAGGAAGGGTGGGCGGTCCTCGATGCCGGCCAAACCCCTCCGGAGCTCCTCGCCGACGCGGAACGGAGGCTCCCGCTCCCGCGGCGCCGCCGGCCGGCACGGCGAGTCTAATCTACCCCCGGCTCGTCGGTCGGCGCAGGGACGACATTGGGCCGAATCCTGCGCGCCGAAGAGACGCTCGACCCGAGCTTCTCTCCCCCCAAACTGGTGCGCCGGGACACCGAGCTCGCGCTGCTCCGGAAGCGGTACCGGGATTCGCTCGGCAAGGGATCGGCGTACCACCAACTCCTCACCGGCGGGATCGGGAGCGGGAAGACCGCGATCGCCCACCGCCTGAGCGCCGAGCTCGAGAAGGGTGGAAAGTTGGGCGGCCTCGCCATCCAGCCGGTCTACGTGAACTGCTGGCGCCGGTCGAACGACCGAACGGTCCTCCACCACCTCCTCCGCTCGGTGGGCGTCTCGCTCCCCGACCGCGGCTACGCGCTCGCCGAGATGCTCGATGTGTTCGAGCAGGGGATCCGGAAGTCCCCCCGTCACCTGCTCGTGGTCCTCGACGAGGTCAGCGCGCTCGTCCGGCAGGAGACGAAGCTCGTGTACCTCCTGACGCGCGCCCCCGAAGTGAACCTCGGCTCGATCTCCCTCTTCCTCGTCGCCTCGGAGGACGTGCTGCCCTACCTCGACGCGGCGAGCCGCTCCAGCTTCGGGGTGACCCATCGGCTGCAGCTCAAGGGGTACGGACGGGAGGACCTGACCGAACTGCTCCGGTACCGGGCCTCCCTCGCGCTGGCCCCGGGCACCTATCCCGACGAGGTCCTCGACCAGATCGCCGGATTGGCGGAGGGAACGGCGGACGCCCGGTTCGCGATGGAGGTCTTGGCGAACGCGGCCCGCCTCGCCGAGGAAGCGGGCGCGGAGGCGATCGAGCCCGAGCACGTGCGAGCGGCGAAGGGCTCGGGGTACCCGACCATCACCGAGTCGAAGCTTGAGGAGCTCGCGGAGGCGCCCCTGCTCATCCTCCTCGCCCTCGCCCGGTCGCTCCGCGGGCCGAAAGCCCGCGTCCCGACCGAGAAGGTGCGGGCGACGTACGCCTCGGTCGCCGAGGAGTTCGGCGCGAGTGCCGTCAGCCGGGTGACGTTCTGGCGGGCGATGCGGGAGCTCGAGCGGGAGGGGCTCGTGCAGGTGGAACCGACGGGCAGCGGACAGTCCTCCCGGGTGGGCATGGACGAGGTTCCGGCGAGCTTCCTCGAGACGCTGATCCACGAGCGCGTGTCGAAGCGAACCGCGTCGAGGAAACCCTAAAGCAGGTGGCCGGCTCGGACGCGCCCGTGTCGAGCGGGGCGGCCGAGCTGGAGAGCCCGCCCCAGCGGCTCCCCGAATGGATCCGCGTCCGACCGCCCCACGGGACCGACTATCGGACCGTCCGGGACACGGTCGCGGGGCTCGGCCTCGGAACCGTTTGCCAAGAGGCCCGATGCCCGAACCTCGCCGAGTGCTGGTCGGCGGGCACGGCGACGATCATGCTCCTCGGAACCGATTGCACCCGCCGGTGCGGCTTCTGCGCGGTCACGACCCACTGGCCGAACGGCGTCGTCGACCGCTCGGAACCGGAGCGGGTCGCCGAGGGGATCGCCCGGTGGGGGCTCCGGTACGCCGTGCTGACCCAGGTCTGCCGTGACGACCTCCCCGATGGCGGGGCGTCCGTCATGGCCGAGACGGTCTCGGCCATCCGCCAAAAATCCCCCACGACGCTCGTGGAACTCCTCATCGGGGACCTGAACGGACGGGACTCCGACCTCGCGACCGTCCTCGCCAGTCGGCCGGACGTGCTCGCCCACAACCTCGAGACGGTCCGCGCGCTCTCCGACCGGGTGCGGGACCGGCGCGCTGCCTACGACCGCTCCCTCGCCGTCCTCGCGAGCGCGAAGCGGCTGGGTCGGCCCGGGCTCGTCACGAAAAGCTCGATCATGCTCGGGCTCGGCGAGCGGGCGGACGAACTCGCCGAAGCGTTCCAGGACCTGCGCGAGGCAAAGGTGGACCTCCTCACCCTCGGGCAATACCTCCGCCCTACCCCCCGGCACCTTCCCGTCGCGGAGTACGTCCGCCCCGAGGGGTTCGAGGTGCTTCGGGACCGTGCCCTCGCCGCGGGGTTCTCGGGTGTCGAGTCTGGACCGCTCGTGCGGAGCTCGTACCACGCGGAAGAACTCTACCGGGCCGCCCGGGCAGGGGCCCCGTAGTCGATGGCGAAGAAGGGGAAGCGCAAGCTCGACGAAGCGGGGGAGATCAAGCCGTTCGAGTTCCCGGAGTTCGACGAGCGGAAATTCCTCCTCCACGAGTACGAGCAGACGATCGCGACCGCGATCGCGATTTCCCTGGCCGTCGGCTTGGGGGCCCTCTCCTGGGCGCTCGACCGGACGGGGCTGCCGCTCGTCGTACCGGTCGTGGTGGCGATCGCCATCATCGTATTCTCGCCGTACCTGTTCCAGCGACTCCGCGAGACGGCGGGCGACTACACGAAAGGCGACTGGGCGGGGCTGATCCTCACCGAGGCATTCGGCTGGCTCGGGATCTGGTTCCTCCTGATCGACGTCCTCCGCATCGGCGGGTAGCCCTCCCGGGTCGTCGGCGAATCTAGGGTCCGAGCCAGGGCAGCCGTTTCGCGAACAGCGCCGGGAGCGCTTCCAAGAGCGCGGCCGAGTCCGGCGCCTCCGACAGGGGGCGGATCGACGGCGATGGTCCGGCCCGAAGGTCCTTGCCGACCGGGAGTCGAGCCCACGCCTCCGCGAGCAACGTCTCGACCTGACGCTCCGTCCGGAGAGTCTCGACCGAGAGCCGTCCGTCCTCGGTGAGATGCGGTCCCTGCACCACCGGCGCTCCGGCCGCGGTCCACTTGGCGAGGAAGTCGTCGGCCCGGGCGAGCCCGACCGGCGGCCCCATCCGGACCTGCACAGCAGGCAACGCACGGTGGTCGACCTCGAGGAGCACGATCAGCTCCGCCGCCCCCGCGGCGCTCGCCGTCCCGAGGACCGCAAATCCGAGTCGCTCGGCCTCCGTGGCCACCGCCCGTTCCGCCTTGTGGAGCTGCGGGTAGAGGATGTCGTCAACGAGGAGCGGCCGGTCGAGCTTCAGCACGGCCACGTGGGTTCCGCGCAGCTTCGAGCGCTCGACCCCCTCCTGCCGAGCCATCGGGACGGTCGGTCGGACTCGGAAGGCGTCGGCCGTGGGCGCGCGGACATAGTGGTCGGAGGCCAGGATGAACAGGGCGAGGTTGCGCCGGGTCAGGGCGGTCGACACGTTCCGGCCGGGGTCGACGGGGTCGTCCACGACCAACGCGACATCGTCCGGCACTCTCGGATTCGCCGCGGGGTCGTGCGAGACCTTCGTGGGGATGGACCAGCCGCGCGCCGCCTCGAGGAGGGCCCGGAACCCTCCGAATTTGATGACGAGCAGCTCGACCAGGTACCCGGAGAATCCGCCGGT
>JAKIVT010000141.1 GCA_022750415.1 Thermoplasmata archaeon | reverse complement strand
GTCGGCAGGGTGTCGAGGTCGAGGTCGTCGACCTGACATTCGCCCGCGACATCCGTCCGGTCGCGGCAGCGATCCACTCGTTCCGGCCGACCCTCGTGGGCGTTCACACGAAGACCCTGACCCTCGACCGAGCCCTCGCGATCGCCCGACTCGCGAAGGCAGCGGGTGCCTACACGGTCGCCGGCGGTCCCGACGCGGCCACCCGGCCGGCGACGTACCTCGCCGAGGCGTTCGACGCCGTTGCCCTTGGAGAGGGCGAGGCCACGCTGGTCGAACTGGCCCAAGCCGTCCGCGATGGCGGGAAACGGCACGGGATCGCGGGCCTCGCGGTCCTGGACGGGGAGCGCGTGGTCCGGGGCCCCGTTCGACCGTTCCTCTCCTCTCTCGACGACCTTCCCCTTCCGGCCTGGGACGCGGTGGACCTCGAACGCTACTTGGGGAGCTGGCAGCGGTCCACGGGCGAGCGGCGAATGGCCGTCCTGACGTCCCGCGGCTGTCCGTTCGACTGTGCGTGGTGCTCCAAGCCAACGTTCGGCCGGTCGTACCGGCAACAGTCGGTCGGCCGCGTTCTCGACGAACTCCGCGCCCTGAAGGACCGGTTCCAGGTGGACTATATCCGGTTCTGCGACGACGTGTTCGGGATCCAACGCGCGTGGCTCGAGGAGCTCCTTGACCGGATGATCGAGGAGAAGCTCGACCTGCAGTTCGAGTGCCTCGCCCGCGTCGACTTGCTGAAGCCGGACCTCCTGGCCCAGATGCGTCGGGCCGGTCTGGCCCGGGTCTATGTCGGTGTGGAGTCGGGAAGTCAGCGGATGCTGGATGCGATGAACCGGGGCACGAAGCTCGCCCAGGTCGAGCGGGCCGCCGAAGCGCTCCGCCGGGAGGGGATCCGGCAGTACTGGTTCCTCATGCTCGGCTACCCTGGGGAGACCGTGGAGGACATCGCCGAGACGCTCCGATTGTTCCGACGGTTCAGCCCCGAAGAGTACTCCGTGTCGATCGCGGTTCCGGTTCCCGGCACGCGATTCTACGACGCGGTGAAGGACCGGTTGAAAGGGACCTCCCGGACGCCCAACGCCTCCTCCGGCGGTCGGGCGCTCCTCTACGAGGCGGTCTATCCGGAGACCCTCTACCGGTGGGCCCAGGCCCGATTCGATTTCGAGGCGTCGCTCTCGAAGGCGAAGGGGAAGATCGCCCCCCCGGTACTTCGGGGCCTCGAAGATGCCGCCGATGCCCTCGACCGCCGGATCGTCACCCCGATTCTCCTCGGCGGGAACACGGAACCCCCCGCGGCGTGAGCCGCGTTCCGCCCCTCAGCGGCCGGAGTCGTCCGGTGGGACGTACAGGTTTCCGGTCGGGATGGGGCCTTCGGGCGCCGCCGGGGGGACCACGCTCGGCTGGTTGCGACGGCCAAAGAGGAGGTAGCCCACCACGAGCGCGACGACGAGAGACACGAAGAGGGTGGCCCCCAGCTCGTCGGCCGGGCTGAGCGGGACGGACGTGGAAGCTGGGGGTACGATGGGGGCCGACAGGACCGTGAGGTTCGCCGAGACATTCCGGGCTTGACCGGAGTTGTCGCTGACGTGCACGACGACCTGGTAGTTTCCGCTCGCATTGGGGGTGCAGGTGTAGGTCGCTTCCGTCGAGCTTCCGGAGGAGCCCGCGGTACAGTTCGGCAGCGCGCCGAGTGGATGGATCGCGAACGGTGCGACCCCTCCGACAAGTTGAACCCGCAAGACCGAGGAGTGACCCACCACGATGGAACCGTCGGTGAAGGTGGCGTTGGCCGTCAGGCGAGGAAGAACGGTCACGACGGTGCGCGCGGTGCCGGACACGCCGTCCGAGTCGTTCGCCCAGACGGTCACCGTGAACGATCCGCTCGTGGAGAAGTTGTGGGTCGGGTTCGGGCCCGTCGCCTGGCCCTGGTCGCCGAACTCCCACGCGAGGGCGACCGCCCCAGTCCCGCCGGCGGGGGACGCCTCGAAGGAGGTCCGAAGCGGCGCAATCCCGCTTAGGGGCGTGGCAACGAAGGTCACCGTCGGCCGCGGGTTGAACTGAATGACCGACGGCGGCGATTCGACCGCCTCACCGACCGGGTCGACCGCGCTCACGACCACCGTGGCCTGGTCCGCCATTGTCCCATTGTCCACGCAGGGGAGCACCGAAACGTTCGCACTGGCGCACCCGCTCGGAAGCCCGATCCAGGTCAGGGTCTCGGGCCCGAATCCCCCGGAAACGTTGACCGTAAGCATCGTCGTCGTTCCGACGTCGAGCTCGGCCGGCGTAGCGGTGACAGCCGAGATCTCAATGTGCGCGAGCATCCACGTGTCGTTCCTCTGCCCGCTCGCCTCCCCCGCAAACAGGAGCAGGGCCCCCCGGGGACCGGAGGCAACGAAACCGGATTGGTCACGGGGCGAGGGAGCGGTGCCGATCTTCCCGGTAAGGTTGTACCAATTCGTTCCGGCAAGCACCCAGGTGTCCCCGGCATCCGCGCCGTTGCACGGGAGCGCCGCGCAGCCGCCGAACAAGGTGACCGAACCGTTGAGCGGGTCGCTCGCGAGTCCCACACCCCCGCGCGCGGACGGCTTTCCGGACACCGTCGCGGGCGAGAGGGGGTGCCAGCCCGCGTTCCGGAAGAGCCACGTCTCCGAGTTTGATGGGATCCCACCAAAGAGGACCGCCCCACCGAGCTGGTGGTCGTAGGCGAACCCGGCCGCATACCGCGCGCTGGGGGAGACGGACGGGGCCAGCTCCGTCCAATTGGCCGTGGGGTTGAACGCCCAGGTATCGTTGAGGTCGACGAGCGTACCGCTCACGGTCGACTCGCCACCGAACATGATCGGTTCTCCCGCCTCCAGGCTGTAGGTGAGGGAGCCGTCCCAGCGGTCGACGGGAGTCGGGCAGCCGGTCCCGCACACCGGTGACCAGGCCCCCCGGACGAACTCCCACGTATCGTTCAGGCCCGGGTCGTTGAGGCCGTCGGACGTGGCGCCGGTTCCTCCAAACAAGAGGAGGCCGCCCACCGCCGGATCGTAGCTCATCGCCGCGCCCCAGCGGGGCGACGGGGTGTTCGTAGCGGTCGGATGGCTCGGCGTAAGGTTCGACCACGCTCCGTCGGCGAACTCCCAGGTGTCGCCCAGGGCGCACGTCGAGAATACGGGGCAGGATCCCCCGGTGAAGTATCCGCCGAAGACGACCGCAACATTTCCGGAGAGGTCGAACGCCGTGGCGGCGTCCGCCCGGGCCGGCGGGGCGCCCGACGACCCGGCCGAGCGCCACATCGGAAGAGAGGCGTTCAGGGTGGGAGCGGTTACGACGGTCACCGTCGGGCCGGGCACGGGTGGAGGGGGTGGTGGTGGAGGTGGGCCGGAGCCGAAGGCTCTCGCCGAACTTTCTACGCCGGGGAGGGGCCTGAACGTTCCGGAGCGAACCCCCGGGTCGGCCGTTCCGAAGAGGCTCGAGGCGAGAAGCACTACGACGACCCCAACCGCAATCCCTCCGGAGATGCGGGAGCGGCGCGGTCGATGGCAGAGGGCTCGGGACACAAGGCGTATCTCCGTGGCCCCACCCATAAGCATTCCGGGCGCCCGGATTTGCCCTACCCCTCCGGAGGCGAAGTCCGGGACTCCGAGCGCCGGGGATGGGCAGGGTACCGTCGGCGGAGTCGACAGGATCGGCACTTCTCCGGCGAAATCGGCGGAATTGGCTTGCGAAGGTGGCCGTACTTCCGGCGTGGCATGGGGAGGGCCCTCGGCGACCCGTACCGAGGGGTCCGAGAGAATCTCTCCCCCTCGGAGGAGCTTTTCTCCCGCCGCGGCACGGCGGGATGTGCCGT
>JAKIVT010000140.1 GCA_022750415.1 Thermoplasmata archaeon | reverse complement strand
GACGGTTGCGGGCCGACGACGCCGAGCGCGCCGCGCTCACGTTCGCCACCGGGCTCGTGGCCGTGCTCGTTCCCTGGGGAGTCCTCCTGGTCTTCGCTACGAACCCGGTCGCGATCGCTCTCGACGCAGCCATGCTGTACGCGCTGTACCGAATCCGGAAACCCGTGTGGGCCCGCAGCGAGCCCCGACTCCATCCCCCGCCCTGGGGTGCCTTGCAGAGTTCGGCCCTGCCGAGCTCCCCCTCCGTGGGTTAGGACCCGGTCGAACCGCCGGAGGGAGGGTGGCCCGGCCGGTCGATTCCGGCTATCGTGCGGGTGGGCGAGGAGGAACGTTTCGTCGCCGTTGGAGCAGGACCGCGGCGGCGAGCAGCACGACCCCCGCCCCCACCGCCGCCCACAGCCAGATGCCGCCCGGGAGCGCGAGGCCCCCGCCGCTGGTCCCGGTCGGGCCGCCGCTCAGCGGGAGGAGCGTGATCGGGTCAACGGCCGTCGCACCCGCGACGATCGTGACGATTTGCGTGAAGGTGGCGAACCCGTGGAGGGACCCCACCACCGTGTACGTTCCGGCCACCAGCGAGACGTTGAAGGTGCCGTTGTCGACGGAGACCGGTTGACCGTTGATGGTGAGGGCGGCCGTCTCGGGAGAGAGGGTTCCCTGGAACACCCCTGGCGCGGGGGAGAACCCGATGTCGACCTGGACCACCCCGGCGGAGACGTTCACAGTACCGGAGGAGGGGGAGAGAAGCGTGGCCGCATCCGCCGACGCCACATACGGGAAGGAGCCGTTGGGGAGCTGCGTGGAGAGTTGACCTCCCGACCCGGAGACGGACACTCCGTCGACGACGACGGACCAAGTGACACCCCCGGGGTCGTTCTCGGCCACGAACACCGCCGCGTACCGCCACTCGGTCCATACGATCGTCACGTTGACCACCGTACCCGAGACGTGGACAGCGCCCCGATAGGATCCGGGCGCGAATCCCGGAACTCCGCTCACGACGTAGTCGTACGTGCCGTTGTGGACCGGGAGGGTAAGGAGTGAATTTCCGCCGGAGACGAGGGCTCCGGAGACATTGACGGACCATCCGGTATGCGGGGGTAGGCCCACCGAGACGAACCGGAGGGGGTACGTCGGGATCGGCGCCAAGGTCATCGAGCGGAACTCCCCGGCGGTAAGGTTGATGGCAATCCCGTTCACGTAGCTTCCATTCGCCGTCAGCACAATCTGGTACCCGCCCGGGGCGAGCGTCAGGTTGGCGAGCGCCCCGATGTACGGGACGACGACCCCGTTCAGCACGATCGCCCCGGAACTCTGGCTGCCGGTCGAGATTCGGAGGGTGGCGACATCGGCCGACCCGTACAGGGGGCCGAGGGACCCGGTCCCGTTGACCAGGTGACCGTAGACGGCTCCGGTCGAGTTCGTCCCTCCGAAGTGGTCGACGACGTTGCTCATCGACTCGCCGGTGTTCGCGCCGAAATCGAACGCCGACCGGACGGCCTGGAAGTTGTGTCCATTCCAGTACGAGAGCCCCATGTCGAGGCTGGAGGAGCCCAACTTCTGGGTGAGCCCGCCGCCCGGCCCGCAGACGTCCCATTCGGCGTCAAGGTACGTCCCCGAGGGATTGTACTGGAACCCGGTGACCAGGAATCCGTGGTTGACCCCATTCGTCAGGAACGGGAAGGTGACATTGTCGAAGATGACCCATCCCTGGCCGTCGTTGTATTCGATGCCGACGTGCGGGGTCCCCGACGCGTTCGAGGCGACGATGCGCGCGAGGATCGTTGTCGGAAGGCTCAGGGTGACCGGCGACCCCGGGTACCCCGACGCCACCGCGGCGTAGTAGGTGCTCGAGTAGACGGTCCCGTTCCCCGCGACGCTGTTCGAGAAGAGACCACCACCGCCGGAGGCCGACAGATTCCACACGTTGTCCTCCCACTGCATCTGGCGCGTGTTCGTGTCGTAGAAGGCGACGTCTTGGATCCAGTAGACGTAGGTCCGGCCTCCGCCCGTCACCACGTCCTCGGCGTTCAGCTGGAACCCCAACGCGGTGCCGGCGGCGCCCGTCGAGGAGGCCGTGAGCGATCCGATCGTCGCGTTCGCTTGGAAGACCGGCGTCGCGTACGCGTACCCCGTCCAGTTCGGTGTCACCCCGAAATCCGTGATCCCCATCGGAGCGGGCTCGGCCCCGTAACTCAGGTTCGGGTCGATGATCCCGGCTCGGCCAATCGGGGGATGCGAGAACACGCGCGGCGTCGTCGCCACGGCATGGACGAGGAGGGCCCGGGGGTGGGAGGGTTGGGCGGCAAGGGGGGAGTGGAGACCCACGTGGAAGGCGCCCGCTGCTTGGAATGGGGTCGCGTTCGTTGGGGTCCAACCAAGGCCGGGGACCAAGGCCGCGACGACGAGGAGCGCGAGGCAGGCCAAGGCCCTTCGCGACGTCCGCCGGGTCGAGGGTCGGCGCGAAAGCACGAGGCGGCGAGCGGCGTCCCATATTAATGTCGGCCTCCTGATTTTCAGTGTCCGTGGTCTCCCGTCCCGGTGCGAGACTCCGGGCACCGCCTCGCGTCCGGGACCGAGCGATTGGGACCGAGCGGGATAAGAGGCGAGTCGAAGATGCCGACCTCGTCCTTCGGGGTGGAGGAAGACGACGAAGGCGCCAGACTCCAGGAAGCGACGCGGGACCGACCTCGCCGTCGCGTCGCCGGCCCCTCGCAAGGAGTCCCGGCCGGTCGCTCTCGTTACGGGCGGGGGAACCGGCATCGGTCTCGCGATCGCGAGCCGCCTCGCCCGAGACGGCTACGACCTCGTTCTCGCCAGCCGTTCGCCGAGTCATCTCGCGAGCGGGGCGGCGGCGCTCGCCAAAGTCGGGGGTTCGGTGGAGACGGTCGCGACCGACGTCCGGGACCCGGCTCAAGTCGACCGTCTCGTCGGGCGAATCTCCGAGCGGTTCGGTCGCCTCGACCTCGTCGTGAACAACGCCGCCGGCAACTTTGTAGCCCCCGCCGAGTCGATCTCGCCCAACGGGTGGCGCGCGGTCGTGGGGATCGTCCTCGACGGCACCTTCTTCGTCTCCCGGGCCGCGTTTCCGCTCTTGCGCGCCCGACGGGGCAGTTCGATCGTCAACATCGTGGCGTCGTACGCGTGGATGGCCGGCCCCGGGACCGCTCACTCGGCCGCGGCGAAGGCGGGCGTCCTGGCCCTCACCCGAGCCCTCGCCGTGGAGTGGGCGAGCGCCGGGATTCGGGTCAACGCCGTGGCCCCTGGCCCGGTGCGTACCGAGGGGACGGACGAACGGCTCTGGACCAACCCCGAACTCGTGGCTTCGATCACGAAGGGGATTCCCCTCGGGCGGTTTGGCACTCCCGAGGAGATTGCGGATGCCGTCGCCTTCCTCGCCGGCCCCTCGGCCTCGTACATCACCGGCCAAGTGATTGCCGTCGACGGCGGCCAGTGGCTGGGGAACGGGGTGATGGACCTGCTCGGTGGCATGACCCGCACCGGGGCCTCCAAGTCCCGACCCCCGTCGGGCCGCAAAGAAACCGTCTCATAGTACCACCACCCTTGGACGGCCGAGGACCGTGGAACTCGAGTGTCTTCCCGGGCTGGTGCCCACCGTACTCGCTACCCTCGGCCCGAACGAGGCGATCTACGGCGAGCACGGCATCATGCTCTTCAAGGACCCGGCGGTCGGCGTTTCGCGCAAGACGATCCAGGGCGGCGGCATGCTGCAGACCCTCGAGCGGACAACGGTGGGCGGGATCCCGTACTTCCTGACCGAATTCACGGGCCCGGGTCACGTTGGGCTCTCGCGGGACGGGACGGGCGAGGTCCGAATTCTGGACCTGGCACCGAACCAGACGATTGACG
>JAKIVT010000014.1 GCA_022750415.1 Thermoplasmata archaeon | reverse complement strand
GAGCCCGCATCGCCGATCGTAGGGGTGTCTCGACCTCCTCGGGGGCCCTGAGCACGTACTCCCGGGCTAATCGCAGAGTCTCACCCCCGAGCGACTCGAGATACCGGATTCCCCAATTCAAGGTGAAGAAGTCCGATGGTGGGAGGTCGGTCCAAATGACGTGCGAGTACTCCGTGAATCGGCCCCATGCTGCTATTGAGCGGCCGGTGTCCTCGTTGCGTGAACGGAAATGTCCCGACTTGAGTTCGACGAAACCGACGGAGTTCTCGGAACGCATGCCTTCTCTGCTCGCCAGGTCACGGACCGCTGAACCGAGGTCAAGAAGAGCGCTCGTTGCAAATCGTGTCGGACAGGCCGACCCGTGATCGGAGTCGAGAACAAGGGTGAGTCGCCCGTCTCGTGATTTCCTGGAAAACTCCAGAGCGATTAATGGACCCCCGCGGTTCCAACCGACCGTCTTCTCGAACGCGAGATTTCTAGGATCCCAGACGAGCGAGCCCCATCCAAGGATCGCGATTCGTGAGTCTAACAAGCGGCCGCCTAGCGCGCATGCACGCGAGGAATGCTGACCCTCTGTCCTACGAAAAACTATCTCGCGGGCCTGCCTCGCTGTAATGTGGCGCGAGTTATCGTCTGCAACGTGGGTTGGATGGTCAACTACAAGGGTCCCCAAGCCGACGACCCCTTTCCTCTAAGGGGGGGGCGGTACAACCCTAACAGGCCCGAAGAAAAGCCGGCCAAGGTTGGCAGTGAGCTGTACAACTTTTCGCCATTTGAGGGCCGAGTCTATGGATACTTTCAGCCTCCAGGCAGGGGGGGGCGTGACGAAATTGGGCTTCATCTCGACAAGTTAGGCGCCACGAGGGGTGCCAAGGAAATCAATGACGTCACGGTGATCTGGACCGCTCTTCGAGGGAAAGGCGACGTCGTCGTCGTTGGCTGGTACGAAAGTGCGAGGGTGATGAAATTTCGGACGCACCGACCGGAGGGGGGCCCTTGGACCGGCGGGCCATCCCCTTACTCCAATTTCTACTATTGTTCGACAGCCGAGGCGGATGCGCACCTGATTCATGAAGAAGACCGCTTTTCCGGTGTTCAGCGGGGGAAGGGCGGGCTCGGGAGAAACTTCCGCTACGGCACGACAAGTCAAGGAGGAATCCGCGATCGATGGGTCTCCGGAATTCTTCGACAAATCGCGACGATTCGCGCCGGCGCCAGGGCTCCGCCAGCACCTGGCTCCACGCCCGCGACAATGCAACCGCCTCGACGTAGACGTCAGCTGGGTGGTTCGACTAAAGAGACACCAGGATCGACGGGGACAACCTCCGATGCGTGGGCAGGAATGGACTGGCACGCTTTGGTGCGAGCGGATTTCCACGATGAATTCAACGGCAACGTCGTCTACGATCGCGAGGCGCATTCGGTCCGATACCAGCGAATTCACGGATCCGTGACCTCCTCGCTCGAAAAGGCTCTCCGTCTCGAGGGTTGGTTGGTCACGAGTTCGGTCCACTTCGACCTATACAGCCGCGACCGTGCGACGGGCGAGTCCTACTTATTCGAGGTGAAGACGAACCCGTCGAGGTCAAGCCAATATTCGGCGCTCGGTCAACTGACGTTCTACCGCGAGATGTTTCGCGCGGAAGATCAGCCGCGGTCAATTGCTGTGATTCCCGGACCGATGGACCGAGTCGCGAGAAGGGCTTTCACCAACCAACGGATCGGTCTGCTCGACTACACCATCGATGGTTCCAACAGGGTCGATTTCGCTTGGGACCGCCTCACGCGACCGTGGGACCGCCCGGCGAGGGCAGCGTTGCCCCGAATCCCGGTCAAGACGGCATGAGTTGGACTGGTTCGCTTTGTCGATCGAGACTACCTTCACGGCGGCCTCAGGGATGGTGCGGGTTCAACTCCGGGACGGCAAGCCCCCTCAGTCAGATGTGGCTGTGCGGCTACGTGGGCAAAGGATGCCTCTCGAATATGAGCCGCCCGTGGAGGTCCGTCGCCGCGAGGACGTGGCCGTCGCGGACCGGGAATACAAGGATCTCCCCCAGGGCGAGCCTGTGGGGGATGGCGGCCGCCAGTCGGATCAATTCGGGCGAGGTCGCATGCTCACTGGCTACGGCGATCTCCAGTAGGTCTCCCCCAGGCTGGGCCACGGTTTCGACCTCGGAGCGCACAATTGGACCCTGACCCAGCCCGCGATGGCGTAGGACTTGGACGCCCCTTCCGAGTCGCGGTGATCGCACCTTCACTGGTGAGAATGCGGAGGGCGGCGTAGACGCTGTTCGGGTGATACCGCTTCCCGCTCGATTTCGCGATGCGCTTCGCGATCTTGGCGGTGGAAAGGCTCGCGGACCCCCCCACTTCCTTAAGCACGGCGCGAATCCACTTCTGGACGCCGCGTGGATCTCGAGACGCCCTAGGTCGTTTCCCGGGCATTGCCAAGGGGAGGAAGTCGCGGTTGAAAGGATGTCGCTGCCCGAGACTCTCGTGCTAGCGTCGGTTCGGTAAACTTGGCGTTGCGAGGGCCTCGGACTTGTTTGTGACGGCCGTTTCCCGGTCCGACGAGGCTAGTGCGGCCCGCGGCGTGACGCCGATACAAGAACCAATCGGCCAACGAATCACCGTCGTCTCCGTGGGGTCCCGCGTCGAGCTGGAGCACGCTGGACGGGTCTCGACGTGTTTTTTCGGCCGGTCTCGGCGGCGAAAACGACGGAGCGAGCTAACGCGTTTGCCGTCACGGTGCCAGCTACGGCACTGAGTCCAGCCTCGAAGGCGCGAGTACAGTCGGGAGCTCCGGATCTCGCATGGGCGGCTTCGTGGAGGAGCGTGGTTGCGTATGAGTTGATGCGGCGCAGGACGGATCGTTTGATGATGATAGTGCTCCCGTCCCACACTCCGTCAGCGTCCCCAAATGATGCGGAGACGGCGCTGATTGTCTCCGAGACGCGAATGCGCCTGACATTGGGCGGCTTCCCGCCGGATAGTTCCAGGATACGTGGGGTAGCGGAGAAGACCTTCTTCTCATCGAGGGATAGGTCGGTCAGCTCGACGAATTTGTACACGAAGCTCTCCGAATACTCCTGCTGGAACTGAGCGAAATCTCGGATGGCGTTTCCCGCCACGTCCAGACTTCCGGAAATCCGAGTTTTCAGATTCTCCGGAACCTGGACGATCGCGAATCCTCCTCTCTTGGCCTCGTCGATCATCATGGGGTTGTCCAACATCTCCCGCGCGGTAAGGAACACAGAACGGGAACGAGAGTTGAGGATCTGAACCGCGTGCTCCTGAATGTCCAGCCAGGAGAGTTCGTCGTGCATTCGTCCGGAGGAAAACTCCTGCAGATCGGTCATGAGCCGCTGAGCAATCTCGAGTGTCGTAGAAGCCCTCAGAATTCCCTTCACCCGATCGGTGTAGGCCGCGCGCCCGACATTCGACCGTTCGCGATTCAGAGACTTCGTCAACTGCTTGGTCAATGACGTAATGTTGTAGCCGAACAGGGAGTTGTCCTCGACCGCCACCCGGACTCCCTTGACGTAGATCGGGGCCGCCCCACTCCGCCGCTCGATAACGTCCCCAATTGGGCCGGACTCGATTACCCGCTCACCCGAGAATCTTAGAAAGAGCGACTTGGCGAGTTCCATTTCACCTGCAGGCACGCCGTCCAAAGTGACCTCGGTCCCTTGGAAGGAGCCGTCTGAAGGCGGGAGAACGAAGGCGTGGAGCGTGCGGATGTCGGCAAACCCGGCTTTGCTCGCAAGACCCGTAGAGATCTCCGCGAAACGGGACTTTGCCCGAACCGTCACCCCCTTCCGATACAAGGTCGCCAAAGCATCCTTCAGCCCAATACCGAACTGTCCAACGCAACGAGGGTCGGCAAGTTTTTCGGTACTCTCCTTCTGAGTGAGATGCTCGTACCGGAGTCCCCGGCCGAAGTCGCGAATCAGCCATCTGCCGGTGTCGGGCGCATCGATCCGGACCTCCGCAGTTCCCGAGAGACATTGTTCGTCGAGGGCGTTGGCGATGAGTTCGCGTAGCGCGTGATGGACTTCCCAGTTGTCGAGAATCTCTTCAATATTGAGATCAAACGGTTGGCCGCTGTTCGCATGACTGTCCCGTCGACTCGCTGGGCTTTCGGGTCCCCGAGGGGACGGGGGCGCCTCGGGTTCAGGGGAGAGAGTCTTCTTCAGAGTCGTCCTCGTCGTTCCAGTTCCTGGTGTAGTCCGACTCACCCTCCGCCGGTGGCCGTTTGCGCGGGCGGTCTCCCCGAATTCCCCTGCGGGGCTCGGGAGCCTCTACCCCGTTTATAAGCAGAATCCGCCTTGCTGAGTGGTGGGCCGGATGGCAGGTGCGGCAACGCCAGCCAACGTGGAAAGCGGACCAATGGACTACGGTCGAGTTCCCACACTCACCACATGTTCCCTCCTTGGCGGTCGCTTCCTCCACGGTAGTGAACTTGACCTCAGGGTCGCTGATTTCGGCTGACTCGACTCCGCCGGCCGAATTGGGAGTCGGCACGTAGTCTGCACTTGGAGATCGGTCCGGGGCCGCCATCGCTGACTCGGGGGGGGCGAATCGCAGGAGGCTCTTTAATGGCTGTCGAAGCCGCCCTGGCCAAGGTAGAACTCGACTGGGCTAAGTACGACCGCCGGGGCGGGGACCGCCGTGCGTTCGGCTTGGAGGGGCTTTAGCGCCGGGGTGTTCGTTCGTCCTGCCGTGGACCGAATGGGTGCCGTCCAACGGCCGCATGCCCGTTTGAGGTGAGCCCTGCGGAGCCTCGCGGAATTCCCGAGTCGCAGACTCCTGGGGGCCCTGGTGCGGAGGACGCTCCACCCGATCTCCCACACGAGAGTCGGATGGGGATTGCACAAAGCGGACCTCGCCGCCGCTTCCGGGTCAGGTCCCCATCCCCCAAGATTCGACGACCGCTCCGGCGGGGCAATCGATAGCCTCAAGCATACATCTCCGATGGTAGCGCGAGTCTTGACCTGATGCCGACCCCCGAGGAACCCCCCAAGACACTGAGCCCACTCGCGGAGGAGATTTGGAGGGCGACTTTGGAGGAACTTCGCCTCGCAGGTGAGGTGAGCGACGCCCTCTTGATGGCGATTACGGGCGCTGCCCCTCACCAACTGATGGATTCAGAGCAACTGGCCGAAGTAGTCCGAAGGTCGGTGGCAGAATCGCCTCATGAAGATTCTTGAGTTAGAGATTTCTGAGTTCCGGGGAATTCGCCACCTTACCTTGCTTCCGAAGGGTCGAAATACCCTCATTCACGGACCCAACGCGGCCGGAAAGAGCGCCGTGATCGACGCTGTCGACTTCTTGCTCACCGGCGGAATTTCCAGACTCGGGGGCGAGGGCTCTCGTGGACTGAGCGTCCGCAAGCACGGTAAGAACGTGGAGGCGACGATTGCGGACTCGTGGGTTCGAGGACTCTTCGAGCTGCCGATTTCCGGAGCTGTGGTAGAACTAACACGCAGATTGGACGATCCGGAGAAACTGACGTACGAACCCAAGTATGAGCCGGAACTCGCTCCAGTTCTTCGCCTGGCAGCGCAGGGGCAGCACCTTCTGACGCGACGAGTTCTCCTCCAGTTCATCCTCGCTGAGGGCAAGGGCCGGGCGCAGTTAATCCAGAAACTTCTCAATGCCGATGATCTTGAGGAGCTACGACTCTCCGTTCAACGGGTCGGAACGATTCTCGAAAGCGACCTCTCGAAGAGGGTCGAGGCGCAGAAGGATGCAATGCGACAGATCGCCGCCATGGCCTCCCTCCCAGCGTTCTCCTCGGAATCGCTGCTCGCATCAGTGAATGGCCTCAGATCTGAACTCAAGGGCCCTCCCCTGCAGGACCTCAAATCTCATGACTTCAAGACCGGCGTGGTTCCACCCACCAATACGCCGGGATTTTCGGTCGGCACCGGCCCAATCCAGAGTCGGGTCGCGGCTGCCCTGTTGAGCCAGTTGGGGTCAACCGAGGTGCGAGATGCGGGGATTGAAGACGGACGAATTCGCGCTAAAGTTCAAGAAATCACCCGGGACTCGGAGTCCCTTAGGCTTCTGAAGTCCGAGTCCCTGATTCGGAGTGGACTAGACCTTCTGGATGGGGGACTTCGGTGCCCCCTTTGCGAGACGACTTGGGCCCCCGGGCGATTGGAGAGTCATCTCAGACATCGACTCGAGCTGGCGGTGAAGACGAGAGGGATTCGAGATGAAGTCGAACTTCTGACGAAACCGCTTCAGGACCGTGTTGCGAAAGCAGTGGCAGATTTGCGAGTTCTCATTCAGGCTTCGATCACCGAAACTGCCGGTTCGCAATCAGGGTTGCTCGAACTCTGGAAGCATCGACTAGTCCACCTGCAAGACTTGCTCTCGTCGCCGCTTGCGGGCTACGTCGAGTCGGATCTGAGCCCACCCGAAGTGTCGCGCCTCTGCGCGCCGCCGGGGGCAGAGGCAGTGTTGGCCGCGATCGAATCCAGGGCGGCGGGCGCGGTCCAGAAACTTCCGCCGTCCCTTGTCGCCTGGGACTCGCTGACTAAGATCGAGAGCGCCTGGCAAGTGTTCGGGAGAGGCGAGACAGAGCACACTCGGTGCCGCAAATCCGCCGAGTCGTGGGAACTTGTGTCATCTCAATTCGAGGCCCAGCGGGCCGGCCGACTCAACTCCCTGTATGGGGAGGTCGCGGCACGATTCGTTGCCCTGTACTCGCAACTTCATCCGGAAGACGGGGCCCCCCTTCGCGCCTCGCTGACCCAACAGAAGACATCGGCGGTCCTAACCGTAGACTTCCATGGCAAGGGAGAAGTTCCGCCAGTAGCGTTTCACAGCGAGGGCCATCAAGATAGCATGGGACTCTGCATGTTCCTCGCCCTATCCGAGAGAATCGCCACCGGGAAATTGAATTTTGCAATGCTGGATGACGTCGTGATGTCGATCGACGCCGACCACCGGAGAGCAGTTGCGGAGCTGATATCGCAATTTGTCGGTAGGCGTCAGTTCATCCTGACCACTCACGACGATGTCTGGGCTCGGCAGCTGCGCGTCGCTGGTGTTGTGGACACTGGAAATGTAATCCGGATTCGGAGTTGGTCGTTGCAAGGTGGGCCAGTTACCCAAATCGAACCCGAATTCTGGACGGAGATCGGATCGAAGATTCGGTCGGGCGACGTGCCTGAGGCTGCGGCCGTCTTGCGAAGGAATCTGGAAGCGTTCTTCGCAGAGTTATGCGCCGCGCTCGAGGCACCCATCATATACCGAGGAGGTCACCAGTGGGACGTCGGCGAGTACGTCCCCGCCGCATTCTCCCGTTGGAATGCTCTTGTCGAGGAGGGGCGCAAGGCTGCCTTGAAGAGGGGCGATGCCGCCGAAGAAGCGCGGCTAAAGGCCTTGCAGAAAACGGTAAGCGACCTGTTTCAAACGGCCCAGGTGGAGCAATGGGGCATCAATGCGGCCCTCCACTTCAACAACTGGGCGAGTCTCACCGCGGGGGACTTCTCTCCAATAGCAGACGCCTTTCGTGGACTGACGAACACATTCTTGTGTGGGAAGTGTTCCTCTATGGTGTCCATCACCCGGGCGGGCAGTGCTAAGCACAGTGTCGCTTGCCGATGTGGAGGCTGTGGCTGGGTCCTTAGTTGAAACTCCGGAGGATGGAGCCCTTGATCCCCCCGGCCTCAGCCCCGGTCTCGGGGCCAGCGTGCACTCTTTCTTGGCACGCGGTTCGGCATGATGAGTCGGTGGGCGTTCGGTTTTGGGTGGCCGTAGATAGTCTACTCCTCCACGTGCGAGTGAGGCGTCCGTTACGGCGGCAGGACTAGTTCTCGGCGGCGCCCAGCCTCAAATGAACTACGGCGACCGTTGGGAAATCGTCGGCTTGGAGCCGCGTCCCTTCCTTGTCTTGCAGCCCTTCCAGATAGGTGACGAGGGCCCGAATCAAATCACCCACGGCCCCCGACGCGGACGAGGCGTGGACAAGTATGGCCGGGAATCCTTCCGCAATCGCAAGAAAGGACCCTTCCCCCACCTCGAGGACTCGGAGTCGGAACTCGAACATGCGGGGGCTCTCGTCTTGGGTCAAGCTCCGGCCGAGCGCGCCCGGGCCACTCGATCGCCGAACGACGCGCCCTCAAGCCGGTCGCGGAGCTTCTCGTGGAGCGCCCGCAGAGCGAGCACCTTCTGCTCGAGGTCGTCGAGGATAATGCGGTTCACCCGCGCGCGGAGTTGCGCGGGGCTCTCGCCGTCCTTCGCGTAGTCGGCGAACCCGCTGCGGGCGGACTCGAATTGGCCGGCGTTGAAAACGAGTTGGCCGGAGGCCCACGGGCGGCCGGCCTCGGGGCTCGGGGAAGCATCCGCCTCCGAGTGGGCTGGATCCGCGACGAGTTCTATCTCAACCACCTGCTCAACGTCCGGGGGGCCACGCGGGAGTTCGCTCGCCCGAACGAAGCCAGGTAGCTCAGGCCCGGCGGGACGAGGCTGACCGCGGGCTTGGCCGCGGTAGCTCCCGAAATCGGGCGAGTGCTCGCGGAGATAGGCGGGGAACGGGCGGGGCGCCCCGAAATCCACGACGTACCGGATCTCTGGGTCGCGCGCGATCGGCTGGCCACAACCGCAAGCGCACTTTCGCGGGAAACGATTGCCCGTCACGGTGCGGAGGCGGGAGGTCCCCGAGGTCGTCTCGGTCGGCGTTGGGCGCTCGGCGGTCGGGTTCTGGATGCTGGTCTGCATCGCTCGTTCCTCGCGGAGAGGGGAACGAGCGATGCGCGATGCTCCGGGAGAGATTGGCTCCGTGTACGGGCACCCGCTCGTAACCCGTGACTATGGAATCATCGTCCTCCGGGAAGGGACCGCGGCCCCGGCAATGTCTCCTCGCTCGAGGATGCTGATACCTACTGAGAGCCCCCGGGAAAACTCGAGGGCGCCGAGGACGGCTCGCTGCCCGATACCCCGGAGGGCGTCCTAGCCCAGCTAGGAATCAGGAGGGAATGGGGGCTGACGCCGCTGTAGAAGTCCTACTGTCACCAAGTACGCGGTCCCGACGCCAACGATCGCCAGTGCCCACCAGAGTCCGCCGGGCACCCCTTGGCTATTCTCAGTCGAAGTTCCGGGTGGACTGGCCTTCTCGAACGCTACGAAGATAGACACCGGAGCTCCCCCAACGGTCAATGAGTTCTCAGAGCCGGAAACCGAGTAAGTAGGGAGGCTACCCAACGAGTAGCCGTACGACCCGTTCGGTTCGAAGAATGTGATCGAACTTCCCGTAGATGCCTGGAGGGTGTTGTTGAGGACCACGTTCCAGCCCTCCCCGGTGGCTAATCCGGTTTCGTTGAATCGAACCGGATACTCGGCCGGTCCCGCGCGGAAGGAAACGGCCACGAACACCGGGGAGGCTCCGATAGCCACGGTCGGAGTGGGATCCAGGGCCACATACCCCCGGGCCGCGGGAATGAAGAAGGCGTATTCGCTCGCGACCCACGAGTAATAGGTGTGCTCGACCACGCTGAAGGCCGCCTGGGAAGAATCTGATTGCTCCGTCGGGCCGTCCCTGACCGAGATGTTCCAAGGCGTTCCGGGCGGGAGGCCGGATTCGGTGAAGGTGAGGCGAATCGTGTTGGTTATCGGTTTCGCTAAGGCGAAGCACTCGAACGTGGCGTTGGCGCTGTTGGTGGCGCACACCGCCCCCGTGTCCGGATCGTAGGCAACCCCCGATGGATCCGTCGAGTACACATAGGCGACGGCCTGGGCCGTGGCGTTCAGGACGACCAAGTAGTCGAAACCGGCGCCGACCCAGAGTTGATCCGTCCGACTGTCGTAGGCGATTCCCTGCAGGAGGGTCGGAGCAGACGTAACCACGGGAATCGTCGTCAGCACCGAATCGGTGCTTCCCTGGATGACGGTGACGTTGTCCGACCCCTGATTCGTGACGTAGATGTTGTCGGTGGCATTGTCGACGGCGACACCATACGGCCCCACGCCGGTCGGGACCGTGGCGACCACGGTGTGAGTCGCGCCGGAGATCACGCTTACCGAGTAGGAGCCGAAATTCGCGACGAATACGTCGCCGGTCGCCGAGTCGAACGCGACGCCGATGGGGGAGAACCCCACATACACGTTCGCGACGACTTTCAGGGTCGCGTCCGAAATGACGGCCACGCTGTTGGAGCCCTCGTTGGCGACGTAGATCTCCCCCGAGGTGGAATCGAACGCGATGCCCATCGGTTGATTTCCTACTCCAATCGAGCTTTCTGGGAGCTGACTCGTGTCGGAGACGACGGACACGTTGTCGGAGCCCGTGTTCGTGACGAAGACATCCCCTTTCGAAGCGTCGGCTGCGACGCCGAACGGTCTGGTTCCGACCGGGATCACGTCGCTGACGTTGCCCCAAGCGTTCGCGTTCATCGGCACGATGTCCACGCTGGATGGTGCGGTGGCGACCCACATCGATTGGTCGGCCGAATCGTAGCCGAGCCAGCTTGGATTTCCGGAAAAGTACGGGGGGGAGTCGGCGGGCGCGAGGGAGGTCGTGGTCACGTGATACCGCGGAACCCCAAGTGCTGGCGCCCCGATCAGAGGGTCCCAGGGCCCGATCGGCGGTTGGGCGTGAGGGAGCGGGCCCCCTCTCGATGGCGACGAGCCGCTGACCAGCCCGACCCCAACTGGGACGAGCAGCAAGACTCCGAGTAGCGTCGAGACCAGCGCACACCGGGCCCAACTTTGTCGCCCCAGACTAACTGGCACGAAGGTGCCCCACTCGCGGCGGCGAATACTTGCCATTCTGCCGGCCCCTGAGGGTAACGGATGAAGGCTCGGCCCGCCATAAGGTGCGAGTTCGAAGGGCTGGAGCCCGGCCGAAGGAATCTACCTACCCGCGCTGAGGATTCTCGGGGTCAGGGGGCCACGGAATCCCGCTCCCGCACCCCTGAATAGGTCCCGAAGCCGGGCGAGTGCTCGCGGAGGTAGGTCTTGACCGGCTTCAGGCCGCTGAAGTCCACGACGTAGCGCAGCTGGGGATTGCGGGGGATCTGGCCGCCGCACCCGCAGGCGCACTTGCGCGGGAAGCGGTTCCCGGTGACCGTGCGGAGGCGCGGCGCCTCGGATCGGGTCGTGGGGGCGGTCGGCATGGGGTGCTCGGCGTTCTGGTACTGGACGCTCGCGGGCATCGCGGGTTCCTCGAATCTCCGAGGAACCCGCGGTGGGGAGTGAGGCGACAGACGTGAGGATGTTGTCAGGCGCCGAAGGCCTTTCCGTGCGGAGGCCGCCGCTAACTCGACTATGCAGGTGGGATTATCTCTTGCAGGCCGCTCGGGCCCTTATGCCCGGCGCCACACGGCCAGTCGCCACGCGGAACAAGATCATTGTCTCCGCCAAGAAGGCACAGGCCGACGTCGAACACTTGCGACCGGTGAGCTACGAAGCCGCGGGGATTCGCGAGGTTCAGGACCTCGAAAGGTGGATTCTCGCCAAGCCGGAGATCCTGGGCGAGGAGCTCCTCATCCTGACGGACCAGTTCAGTGCCTTCGAGGGAGCGAGAGACCGCCTGGACATACTTTGCTTGGATCGGCAAGCCCATGTCGTGGTCGTCGAATTGAAGCGGACCGAGTCGGCGGGACACGCCGACCTCCAGTCGCTTCGATACGCGGCGATGGTGCGGGGACTCAACCTTGTCGGTGCGGCGCACCATCTCTCAGAGTATCGACGGCGGAAAGGCAGAGAGACCAGCCCGGAAGAAGCCACTAAGGAGATCCTCGAGTTCGTTCGTCTAGACGAGGAGGGCGCCGAGACGACAGAACTGGATACTGAGCCGAGAATCATCATTGGAAGTCCTGGCTTCTCCGACCCGCTGCTGGCGACCGCCGACTTCCTTTCGCAGCATCGCATCGATGTCACGTGCGTATCTTTGGACGCCTACACGTTCGGCGAGGGCCACTTTATTCTCGTCCCCGATGTCGTCTACCCCATTCGTCAACTCGCCCCACTCCTCCGCGAGATTCGGGCAAAGGACGATACGAGGAACGAAGCTAGGAAGTCGGCGGATCGAACTCCTGTGAACCGCGAGTGGTGGGACGCAGAAGTTGGGGAATCGTCCATGCGCGTCGTGGATTCATTGCTCGGGATTATTGGAGGATTCAATGTGCAAGCGCAGCCATACTACACCCGATCGTACATCCGGTTGAGCGCTGGCCAAGGTGGGAGGCTCCCCCTTTGGATAAACCCCAAGAAGGAGGTTGTGGGAATCACGGTCGACCTGGGTAATCCGCAGAAGGCAAACGACTGGAAGCTCAAGCTGGATTCAGTCGGACTCGAGGCCGGTCTGTCTCGGCCCGAGCATGTTTGGTTCAAGTTGACGCCCGGATCCCTGGAACTGAACCTCGGAATCGTGAAAGAGATTCTCGCCTCCGCATCGAAGCCTGACCTGGGAGGAGCCGACTGATGAGTGAGAGCGACGACTCCTTCCTACCCCTCGGAGGCGCGGACGGTACAATCACGTGAGCGAGAGGAAGTGGGAGTGCGCCCGGTGTCGCATGGGCATATCATACCCCGCTGGCCGAGGATTTCCAGATCGGCAGATGGGCGGCCCTTGCACACGTGATTCCAAGGGCAATCACAATTGGATGGACAAGGGTACCGCCTAGAGTCGAGAGATTCTTCGGATGCTCTTCCCGGTTGCTTCCTAATCGGTAGACTCGAAACGTAGGACGGGGCTGCTTTCGACAGGCTCCGACGGCGGGCAAGCGAGGAGGCGAGGGCGGGGTCGAGGGCTTCGACCCCAGCCAAGGGCGAGCGTGGGCCGCCGGGTCAACCACCTGGGTGAAGTCTCATATCAGCGGCCGGGCGATTTCCCTTCCGTCTGTACCTCAAGTCGGACTCGATCGCTTTGGCTTGATTCCGAGCGACCTGGAACGGGTCATCGTCCGAATAGAACAAGGTCGTCGCGAGACCCTGGCTCGGCATGGAAAGGGATTCCCACGGGTACTCCACGCGCCAGACCGGGTCGCGCGAGAGTCCGGTAGTCCAGTACCGGACGACTCCTGTGTCGATCAGCTCGATCCCGAGATTCGTCCCGATGCTTCCCATCCAAACGGCGACGACGGCGAAGATGGCTGCGACGACGACGTCCAGTTCGAGAACTCCCAGACGAGGGGATCCCCGACCGAGCAGACTCCACGAGACGAACAACAGGAGAGGCGCCGCGATCACCGCGGTGAACCCCGTCACGGTGAGGTACGTCCGAGCATTGCTGGGGCGCACAAGCCGAGTCCACGGCACATCGCGACGGTGAACCCGTTCGACCACCATGCGCCCTCGGCCTTGACCCTCACGGGACCACGGCCAAAGCCGTTACGCGACCGGCAGGGAACGGGGTCGGTCGGCATTCTGGCGAACTCCTGCGTGCTGCTCGAGGGCTGCATCGCTCGTTCCTCGCGAAGAGGGGAACGAGCGAGGTCCGGTGCTAACGTGCGAAGACTTCCAAGAACTCGAGCAGGTCCTCGTAACTTTCCCACGGAATGGGGATGGCGCCCCAGTCTACGAGGCTCTGGTAATACGTCGTCCTTCGTCCTCGCTCCAACGACTCAAAGACCGCCCCTCCCCCCGCAACGGGTCGTTCGTGAGCCGCCTTGCGCCCTTCCGGATTCCATTCGTAGAAGAGACCGATGTGCTCCCCGGAAATCTCCTTCCGTTGGAGCGAGTGCAGCATCCATCCGATCTCCACGTCGACCGCGGGGCGGACCGCTCCATACGGCCAGTAGATGGCATAGCGGTCCACGCCGCCATCGTGGACGACGCGCAGGAGTTTGTCGGCGGAGGACTCTCGAGATCGGTCGTGGTGAAGTTCCAGGGCGGTCGCCTTTACATCCGCCAAGCGCAACCGCGCCACAAGACCGAACCTCACATCTCGGGCCGTCGGGACGGGCTTGCCCTCCACGGCCCTCCCCGGGGGAAGGATCTCCGCCACCCACCCCGGAATGGTCGGACGATACTTTGGGAGCCAAGCGGAAGGACCGAGAAGGATGAGGGGCATTCAGGCCACCGTGAGGAGGTCGGCGGTTCGCACCCCGAGCGCCTCACGGTGGTTCTGGACCTCCTCCTCGACGCGACGGAGGAGCTCGAGCATCGCCTGCCCCTTCTGGGATATCTCGAGATGGACGGGAACGGCTCCGCGGTGGGCGCGTCCGGTGTGCTCGGCCCGGATTCGGACGAGGCCAAACCCACGCATCCAGTAGAGCAACCGCTGGAAGGACTGGGAATGCATCCCAAGGGTCTTGCGGACCTGCTCGTACCGGTCCTGGGGGCCCCGCTCCAGCGCGACCAGGAGCTTCCAGGCCTCGGGGTGCCCGAGGACGTAAACCAGATGCTTGTCCGGAAGAGCCATCACATAAGGTGATTGACCGGGGTCTATAAGACGCTTCGGACGAGCCCAGATCGGATCCGCCGGGGACCTTCCCATCGCGCTCTCGCGTTGAATCGGGTTGGATCGTATCACTCGTTCCTCGCGGAGAGGAGAACGAGGGATGCCGAAGGCAGCAGCTCGATTGGTCGGCGCGCCGGAGCGGGAGTCAACCGCTCGGTTTGCCGCGGATCCTTACAGACTCCCTCCACGGACCGTTCATTTCGGACCCCGCAGGAAACGGAGGCCCGGGTCTCCCCGGGGCCGAAATGGTCGGCCTCAGCTCGATTAGTGGAGGACCGGTCGAGCGGACAGTTGGCGGGGCGAGCAACGAAGACGGCGAACGAGCACTTGACCCAATTCGGGCATTTTCCCCGAGGTGATTCGCCCTTCTGAGCGATGGCGGCAGGGGGCGATTCGGTATCGGCGCACCCCCGTCGCGGGGACCGGGGGCCCGAAGACCCCCGGCGAAGGGGTTGACTCCTACTCAGTGGAGGACCGAGTCGGAGCGGTACGGAGTCGGGCGACCAGGTCATCGAAGGAGCGCTCGGTCGGGGAGGGGGTCCCAAAAGGGCAGTTCTCTGAGGCGATGATGAATGATGGGGGAGCTGACCGCACGACGTGACTCCGACTCGGAAACAGGGCCTTAGACCACCACCGGAACGGCTATCGACCCGAGGCTTGGGGGCAGGTCCAACTGCCTCACTGCGTCGCGCCGGGTGTCCGATTACGCACCGAAGCAGGAGCAGGTCATCGCTGCGTCGCGATTACGCTCGCGACAAGTTCGGCGCCCCCGGCTGGGGCCGGCCACGAACGTGTTCGGACGAGGACTCGAAGAATCGCCGCTCCTGGTCCCCGCTGATCCAGCCGGCCTCCCGGAGCTCTTGGAGACCCTTCGCCAGACGGGGGAGGAAATCCGGATCCGCGGTGGCGTCGGCGCTCCGGACGATCTGCCGCATGACCCCGGAGAGCCAGGGGTCGCTCCCAATCGTCGACTCCAGAGTGTTGCGGAGTCCCTGCCCGAACTGGGCGGTCCGCGGTTCGAGCGGGAGGATTGCGCCCCCGAATAACGTCCGAATCGAGTCGCCGACCCCAACGGATTCGCGGACCCGCATCGGGGGGAAGACGACGCACCGGGCGCCCTGGGGGCTCACGAGGGTTGCGACCCAGAAGGGGAACCAGAGGGTTTGGATCCCCTCCAGGCTCGGGAGGGGGAGGAACTGGCTCGCCAACTGATCCCTCTCGGCGGCCCGTCGGGTCAGCTGGGCGTCGAACGCCGCCAAAAGTTCCGAGCCGGCGGTGAGGACGTCGTCCCGGAGAAGCTCGTGCGCCGAAAGCTCGTCGGCCGCATGCTGCTCCACAACGGCCACGCGGTCGGTCAGGGTCGTGTAGCTCTCCCGCTCCCGCTCATGGACCCCCGCGATCCGTACGCGGGCTTCCCGAACCTCCCGGCTCGCCTGCCGCTCGGAGTCGGCGGCGGCCCGGAGCCGGGACTTGAGCTCGGAGGGGTCGGAGCGTCGCCCGGAGGACCGTTTCGCGAGCACCTCGCCCAGCTTGACGGCGGCGCGCGCCTCGGAGATCGTGACGTTGGCGGTCCGGATCCGGTCCAACTCGACCCGGATTTGTTCTCGGGTTCCGGCATGGATCCCCTCAAAGTTCCGTTCCATCTCGGCGTGAGCGTAGAACCGGGACCGACTGGCCAGCTCGAACTGCAGTTGGCGCCGTTCCCCGTCGAGGCGAACGCCCGCGGCGGCGCAGACCGCCTCGGCGGCGGCCCGAACGCGGCCGAGCTCGGCGATCTCCGAATCGAATCGATCGATGGAGGTCGACATCGCGGCCACGGTCGATTCGTACCACCCGAACGGACGTCGGGTCGGGAGGAATCCGGCGTGCGGAGCGGTGGGTTCCGTCCGGAATCCGGATTGGGCGAGAACGTCGGCGAGGAGAGGGAGGTTCGCCGGCAGGAGCCCTTCCACGGTCATCGACTCCGGGACCCCCTCGTAGAGGAGGGGAGTGCGGAGGTCTCGGAGCCACGCCGCGAGACCCTCCGACGGAGGAACGTGGGTCAACCGCTCGGGATACGACTGGATCGGGGGAAGCGGGGAATGCCGGAACGACTGCCGCCAGACTCCCGTCCCGTCGAAGATCACGACCCGTCCGGCCGTTGGACCCGGGAGAACGAGGAGGGGCCAATAGACCGACGCGAGTGCCTCCAGCTCCTCCCCCGCTCGACCCCAAACGAACGTCGGACGGCTCCGTTCGGCGTCCACCGCACAGAGGATCGTGGCGAGTACGAGCGAATCCGACAACGGGTGGCAATTCCCGGCGGCATCGACCCCCATCCCGAAGCCGAGCGTGACCTCGTCCTTCGGGAGCACGTCGACTCCGGTCGACTTCCCATTCTCCGGGCGACCGAGGTCCGCACCCGGTTTGGACGACTCCCCTTCCCCAGAGGCCGCCGGGGGGCCTTCCGGTACTGGGGAAGCTCGCGCATCTCCCATCGTGACCTCGATCGACGGAGACTCCGACGATACGGTCGACTCGGAGGGGGAGCCCACGGACCGACAAGGGACGTTCCTACGTATTAATACGCATGGTACCGGCCCCGCACCGCCGGCGCGCGAGTCGGGGTTGGACGCGTCCGGGATTCGGCGGGGACGGAACTCCCCGGCTCGGCCGCACCGGATTTGGGAAACCTTTTCCTCTGCGCCTGGGTGGGCCTCCCTCAGGGCCGGTGGTGTCGGCGGAGATCTCGGTCACGTATCCGGACGGGCGGACGGTTTCCACGGTCGTGGGTCCGACCGCCGGGGAGCTCCTCCGGAAATGGAATCCGGAGGGATTCGGTCCGGTCCTGGCGGCGACCTGGGACGGTCGACCGGTCGACCTCTCCTTCGTGCCGGCGAGCTCCGGGACCCTCGCGCCGCTCACGTTCCGGGAACGGGCGGGCCGGGACATCCTCCAACACTCGGCGGCCCACCTCGTGGCGAAAGCGATCGTGGAGAGGATCCCGAACGCTCTCCCGACGGCCGGCCCACCGACGGAGGAGGGGTTTTACTACGACTTCGACGTCCGACCCCTCACACCAGAGGACCTCGACGCAGTCCGGGCCGCGATGGACCGGGCGGTCGCCGAGGACCTCCGGTTCGAGCGGGTGGAGGTCGACCGGGCCGAGGCGGCCCGCCTCGCGGGTTCGAACCCCCACAAGCTGGGGTACCTGGCGGACATCCCCCCAGGGTCACCCGTGTCCTTCTACCGGACCGGGACGTTCCTCGACCTCTGCCTGGGGCCGCACGTGCCTTCGACGAAGTGGCTCGCCGGCGTGCACATCCTGGGGTTCTCCGCGATCACGGCGGGAGGTGTCAAGGACGGCGACCCTCGCCAGCGGATCCGGGGCGTCGGTTTCCCGACGAAGCCCGAGCTGGCGGAGTTCCTCAAGCTCCGGGCGGTGGCGGAGGCGAGAGACCACCGGACCCTCGGCCAGAAGCTCGAGTTGTTCTCGTTCTCGGACGAGGCGCCGGGGTTCCCGTTCTGGCACCCGAACGGGATGGTCATCGTGCGGGAGCTCGAGCGGTTCGTCAGCGAGCACTACTCGGAGGACGGCTATCGGGAGATCCGGACGCCGCTCATGTTCGCGAAGTCGGTGTTCGAGAGAAGCGGCCACTGGGAACATTACCGACAGAACATGTTCCTCACCGAGGCCGACGGGCGGGAGTTCGGCTGGAAGCCGATGAACTGCCCCGGCGCGATGATGATCTTCCAGTCCCGGGCCCGGAGCTACCGGGAGCTGCCCCTCCGGCTCGCCGAGTTCGCTCCGCTCCACCGGTTCGAGCCGAGCGGAACGTTGCATGGCCTCACGCGGGTTCGGGAGTTCGTCCAGGACGACGCGCACCTGTTCGTGACGGAGGAGCAGATCGAGGGGGAGCTCGTTCGGCTCTTGAAGTGGATCGACCGCGCGTTCACGACGTTCCGACTGACCTGGAGCTACGAGCTCTCGAAGCGACCGGCCCAGTTCCTCGGAGACCCTTCGGAGTGGGACCGGGCCGAGGCGGTGCTCGAGAAGGTCCTGAAAGGCTCGGGAATCGAGTACACGACGTCCCCGGGCGAGGGGGCGTTCTACGCCCCGAAGATCGACATCCACGTCCGGGACAGCTTGGGCCGACCCTGGCAGACCGGCACGATCCAGCTTGACTACCAGATGCCGGCCCGGTTCGGTCTCGAGTATCAAGGGGCCGACGGACGCCTGCACCGGCCCGTGGTCATCCATCGGACGATCCTCGGGACGTGGGAGCGGTTCCTCGGCGTCCTCCTCGAGCACTGCGACGGCCGGCTCCCGCCGTGGCTCAGCCCGACCCAGGTCCGGATCCTCCCTCTCGCGGAGCGCCACGATGCGGCCGCCGACCAGCTCGCCGGACGGCTCCGCACCGCCCACCTTCGGGTGGACCGGGCCGGCAGCGACGAGACCCTGTCCAAGCGGGTCCGCCAGGCGGAGATCGACCGGATCCCTTACCTCATCGTCCTCGGCGACCAGGAGGTCGCGAACGCGACCGTGGCGCTGCGGGTCCGTGGCGAGAAGGGCCAGAAGACCCTCTCCGAGTCGGACGCGACCGCCCGGATGGTCCGGGCCGTGGAGCACCGGTCGTTCGACCCGTAACCCGGTTCAACGTCGCGCGAACCGCGACGACCGCCGGGCTTGCCGACGCGCCGCCAGGAACGTGGAATCGAGTTCACTGCTCGTGGTCTGGTGCTGGTCGCGAAGGTGGGCCCGGAGCCGGGAGAGCTCGATGGGCTGCCCGCACCTCGGGCAAGGGACCCGGGTGCGCCGCTCCGCCGCCACATCCCGGGAACCGGTCGATTGCATTCCGCCGGCTTTACGGTCGGCCCCATATAGAACCGACCTCTTGGAACGGAATCGCCGGTTCTCGGCGGAGAACGGGCGTCGGCCCGCCGGGAACTCTTTAATAGGCCCCCGGGAAACGGCCCCCAATCCAAAATGGGGTCTCGATGACGTTCTCGACCGGCCAACTCGAAGTGGTCACGCTGCTCGCCGCCCTCCTCGCTCTGGCCTACGCCGGAGTCCAGACTGCCCTCCTCCTGCGTGAGGATGAAGGAACGGAAGAGATGCGGTCGATCGCGGCCGCCATCCGGGAAGGGGCTGTCGCATTCCTCCGACGGGAGTACACGGCCGTCTTCGTCGTCGCGATCGTCCTCGCGGTCGTGATCGCCTTCGCGTTCAACATCACCGGCGACGGTCCCCGCCTGGCCGTCGGATTCCTGTTCGGCGCGGCCGGTTCCGCCCTCGCGGGAGCGGTCGGCATGCTGGTCAGCGTGCGGGCAAACGTCCGCACGGCGGCGCATGCCCGGGGCGGAAACCTGGGTGCGACGATGCGGTACGCCTTCCGGGGCGGGTCCGTCACGGGCCTTTCGGTCGCCGGCCTCGCGCTGGTCGAACTCGTCGGCTTCTACTGGGCCTTCGGTGGGAATGTCCTGCAGATGATCGGCCTCCTGTTTGGGGCCTCCCTGATGAGCCTGTTCGCCCGGGTCGGTGGCGGGATTTACACCAAGGGGGCGGACGTCGGGGCCGACCTCGTCGGCAAGCTCGAGGCCGGGATTCCCGAGGACGACCCGCGGAATCCCGCCGTCATCGCCGACAACGTCGGAGACAACGTGGGCGACTGCGCCGGCATGGCGGCGGACCTGTTCGAGACCTACGTCGTGACCGCGGTTTCGGCGATGCTGCTCGCCAGCCTAATCAAGCCGGTCACGGCGGCCTTCCCGAACGCGATCCTCTACCCGCTCGTCATCTCGGCGTGGGCGATCGTAGCCACCATTGTCGGTGCGCTCTTCGTCCGAATGCGTCCGGGCGGCTCCATCATGGGAGCCCTCTACCAGGGACTCGCGGCGACGACCGGGGTTGGACTCGTCGGACTCTACGTCCTCGATACCGAGCTCATGGGCGGGAGCGCCGGGATCTTCATCGCCACGGCGATCGGGCTCATCGTGATGGTCCTGATCGTTCTGAGCACCGATTACTACACGTCCTCGAAGTACAGCCCCGTCCACCGGATCGCGGAGTCCGCCCAAGCCGGGGCGGGCCCGACCGTCATTACGGGATTGTCCGTCGGACTGGAGTCCGCCTGGATCCCGGGGCTGGTCATCGTCGCCGGGACCCTCAGCTCGTACGCCGCCGTCGGCTGGACCGGGTGGGGCAACCCGGTCAACAGCGAACTCGGGCTCTACGGGATTGGCCTCGCCGCCGCAAGTATGCTGGCCGTGACGGGGATGATCATCTCGATCGATGCCTTCGGCCCGATCACCGACAACGCGGGAGGGATCGCCGAGATGGCGAAGCTCCCCGCCGAGGCCCGGGCGGTGACCGACCCGCTCGACGCGGTCGGAAACACGACGAAGGCGATCACGAAAGGGTACGCCATCGGTTCGGCCGTCCTCGCCGCGCTGGCTCTCTTCGCCGCCTACACCTTCGCCGCGGCCCAACAGGCCAACATCCCGTGGTCGACGTTCACCGGGAACCTGACCATTGACAACCCGCTGGTCGTCTCGGGCCTGATCGTCGGCGCGATCCTTCCGTTCTTCTTCACGTCGTTCCTGATGAATGCCGTCGGGGTCGCGGCCCAGGCGATCGTCTTCGAGGTCCGCCGCCAGTTCAAGGAAATTCCGGGAATCATGGCCGGCACCGCGAAGCCGGAATACGGCAAGTGTGTGGCCATCGTCACGGATACGGCGCTCCGCCAGCTCGCCGTTCCGGCGCTCATCGCCGTCGTTACGCCCCTCGCCGTCGGATTCCTCCTTGGTCCGGTGGCTCTCGCGGGGTTGCTGCTCGGGGTCATCCTCTCGGGATTCCCGCTGGCCCTCACGATGACGACGGGTGGCGGCGCCTGGGACAACGGCAAGAAGTACATCGAAATGGGTCACTTCGGCGGCAAGCACTCGGACGCCCACAAGGCGGCCGTTGTCGGCGACACGGTCGGGGACGCGACGAAAGACACGGCGGGCCCGGCCATCAACCCCCTGATCAAGGTCGTCAACACGATTTCCATCTTGTTCATTGCCCTCATCGTAGCGCACTCGCTGATCGGAGTCTAGGCACCCCCTTCGGATTCCGACGGGGTCTCGGGGGCGGGGGCCCCCACGGTGGGCCTCCGGTTGGGCCGCGGTCCGTTGGGCGAGGCTTAGTAACCTCCCCCCCGTTGTCGACTCGTCCCCGGTCCGGGGACGGCCGGAGGAATTCGAATGTGGTATACGGACCCGACCACGCTTCTGGTCCTGCTCTTCGTCGCCGTCGTTGTGGTCTGGTTCGTCGTGGCGGGATTCTTCCTCATCGCGGACAACCAAGTCGGGATCATGACTCGGCGGGCCCTTGGGAAGCCGATGCCGCAGGGCCAGGTCATCGCCCGGCGGGGCCAAGTGGGCGTCCAGGCGGACACGCTCGTCCCCGGACTCTACTGGCGAATGCCGTTCCTCTGGCGCATCGAGAAGATGGAGATCATCAACATTCCCGACGGTCAGATCGGCGTCGTGGAGGCCATCGATGGTCAACCGCTACCGAAGGGCCGGGTCGTGGGCGACGAGGTCGAGTGCAACCAGTTTCAGGATGCCCGGATGTTTCTGGACGGGGACGGGTCCCCCACCTCCCACCGGGGCCACAAGGGTCCTCAGGGGGCGATGCTTCGCCCGGGCAAGTACCGGATCAACACGCGGCTGTTCCTCGTCGGCCTTCGACCGGCCACGCGGATCACCATCGGCTCGTTCGGGGTCGTCGTCGCCCAAGACGGGAAGCCGATGCCGGCGAACCTCCAGGTCGCTCCCCCGTCCAAGGGCCAGCACAGTTACTTCCAGAAAGGACAGGAGTTCCTCGACGGCGAAGGGTACCGGGGACCGCAGCTCGACACGCTTCAAGCCGGATTGTATTACATCAATCCCCTCCTATTCTCGGTCCAAGCGTACAAGCTCTACGAAGTTCCGCCGGGCAGCGTGGCCGTCCTCCGGTCGAACGTCGGCGCGGAGCTGACCAAGGCCGTGGGAGGGCCGATTGCGGTCGGGGACCCGGGCCGGGCCCTCACCACCGCGGGATTGCACGACTCGGTCGAGATGCTGGTTCCACTGACCACGGACAAGGGGGTCCGGGGCATCTACAAGGAGCCGCTCGCCCCCGGCGTCTACAACCTGAATCCGGTCGCCTACACGGCCTACCTGGTCCCCACGAGCGCGGTGATGATCGACTGGGCCGACGACCCCAACCGGCCGGGCGAGGAACAGAAGGAACTGTTCCAGTTCGGTTCTCTCGGCGTGACCTCGAAGGACGGTTTCGCCATCGCGGTCGAAGTCCGGCTCGTGACCCGGATCGACCCGGCGAACGCCGCGTTCATCATCGCCCGCTTCGGCTCCGTCCGGGGTCTGATCGAGCAGATCATCCATCCAGTGATCGATGCGGAGTTCCGCAACAACGCCGGTAGCAAGAAGGCGCTCGAATTCGTTCAGAGCCGTACGGACCTTCAGAAGGAGGCGCTCGACAAGGCCAAGGACGCCTTCGGGAAGTACAACGTCGAAGCCCAGAACCTTCTGATCAGCCAGATCAAGATGCCGCCGGAGCTGATGGCGACCCAAACGCAGAAGGAGATCGCCATGCAGCAACAGGCCCAGTACGAGGAGCAGGCGAAGGCGGCGAACAAGCAGATCGCGGTCCAGGAGATGCTCGCGCGGGCCGCGAAGCAGCCCGAGGTCGTTGCCGCCCTCCTCCAGATCGACATCAACAAGAACCGGGCCTCCGCGATGGTGGAGGAGGCGAACGGGATCCGCGACTCGACCCGGATCAAGGCGGAGGGAGACAAGTCGGCGCTCGTCCTCATCGGCGACGGAGAGGGAGCCAAATCGGCGGCCATTGGAGAGGGGGAGGCGAAGGCCGTCGAGGCCGTTGGTCTTGCCCAAGGCCGGGCCTATCAGGCGCAGACGGAGGTCCTCGGGCCGGACAAGGTCGCGTTGGTCCGCGTCATGGAGGCGGTGCGGGACGGGAAGATCGCCATCACCCCGACGACGCTGTTCCAGATGGGCGGGGAAAAGGACGGCGGGTCTGCCGGAACGCTCCTCACGGCGTACTTCGCCCGCGTCCTGGCGGGCATGGACGTGACGACGGCGACGCCGTCCACCGCCCCGACGGCCGGCGCCTCTTCCGCGACGTCTCGGAAGAGCTAGGGGCGGGGTCCGGCACCCCCGAGCGGGAGTAACGCCCTCCAGGGCCCGCGACGGATTCGGGCTTCGGCACACTCTCTGCCCCAGAGGTAACGGAGGCCCCGGCGGGGCCAAGGGGGAGACCCTGTGAGGGTCTAGGCGTAGTGGCTCATCGTCGAGCGCTCTTTCTTGGACTCACGCGCCTGCTCGCCCTTCTCGTCGGCGCGGCGCTCCTTCTCGCACTCGCCTTCGTTCACCCAGAGGAATTCGACATCCTCGGGGTGGTCGTGAGAGATGAAGGCGCCGGCCTCGAAGGCGGAGCAGAGCAGCTCCTCGAGGTTGTCGGAGTCGGTCCCCTCGAGGCGGCCCGCCGTCCGCCAGTACCAGTCGGGGGCCTTCCCCGCGGCCTGGAGGTATTCCGTGATGAGATCGTAGATGGACGCGTGCTCGTCGCGGAGCCGAACGTGGAGGTGCTTCGCCTCCTCTTCGGGGCTCTCCGCCGCCGCCGGTGTGACCATCGGCGGTCCAAATCGGCCACGGCCTATAACTCCTCGGGGGCCGCTGAGCGGTGCGGAGTCGCACCGCGCACGCGGGCGGTCCCGGGCGCATCCTTCATCTAACTCCCGGCGTCTCGCACCGCCGTCCCCTTGTACAGCCCCATCCCCATGCCGGTCGCGGTCCCGGCGGCATCCCAATCCTCGAGCCGGTACGCCTACCTCGTCTCCCGCCTCCGGAATCGACAGCTCACGATGGAGGAGGCGACCGAGCTCTTCGCCTTGCAGCAGACGATGATCGCTCGGGCTTCCGTCGTGAACGTCGCGGCGGCCCCTCCCCCTCCGCCCCCGACGGACGATTCCACCGTGGCGGCTCCGCCGCCCCGCACCGTTCCCTCCAGTGGGTCGCTCCCGATCAACGACGAGACCGTGACCCTCGCCCTCCTCGGGATGGGCGTGGGCGCGGGCCTCCTCGCCGCGGTCCTGAAGCGCGCCCGAGATGGTCCCAAGCCGACCGGGTAGCGGCTCCATGTCCGGGGGGCCGTTCCGGTTCGCCCACTTCGCCGACGCGCATGTCGGCGCTTGGTCCCGGGACCCGGCGATCCGGGACGCCCTCCGCGAGAGCGTTCTGACGGCGATTCGGACCGTTCGGGAACGGGACTGCGATTTCCTGCTGGTCTCGGGAGACCTGTTCCACACCCCCGTACCCGACCCCGCCGAGGTCGCGCCCGTGGCGGCGGCGCTCAAAGATCTGGTCAACGACGGCCGTCGCATCTACACGATCTACGGCTCCCACGACTACGTCGCGCATCGAACGAGTTGGCTCGACGTCCTGGCCGAGACCGGGCTCTTCCTGCGCGCGGCTCCCGAGGCGGTGCGGGCCGAGGGAGACCGGTGGACGCTTCCGTTCCTGACCGATGCGGAAACCGGCGCCCGCATCGCCGGCATCTCCGGGCGCTCCCACGGCCTCGACCGGGCGTACTTCCTCGGCGTGGACTCCGAAGAGTTCCGTGCCGCGTCCGGCTTCAAGATCTTCCAGTTCCACGCCGCGATCCAGGAGTACCTCCCCGACCGGTTGCAGGCGCACATCCGGGGCATCTCGCTCGACGACCTTCCTGGGGGATGCGACTACTACGCCGGAGGACACATTCACCGGTCCTACTCGGGCAAGGGACCGGACGGCGTCGGCCTCGTGGTCAACCCGGGCGCCGTGTTCGGCACCTCCGTCACCGACGTCGAGGACGGCCTCGCCGGACGATCCCATCGCGGTCTCGTGATCGTCGACGTCGTCGATGGGAGACCCACCCTCGAATGGGTCACGACGGCGCCGAAAGTCCCGATCAAAGTCCTGGACGTCAACGTCGATGGCCAGACCGCGGAATCGGCCCAGGCCGAGATCGCCGCCCTCGTGGAACGGGAGACCGT
>JAKIVT010000139.1 GCA_022750415.1 Thermoplasmata archaeon | reverse complement strand
GTTCCGCGCGCTCCCGAAGGAGCAGTCCAAGCTCCTCACCGCCTACAACGCTCGGTGGTATCAGGCCGCGGAGAAGGCGAAGCTTCGCGGGTGCCGGATGGAGATCGGTCGGGCGACCCCCGAGGCGGCCCGCGCCTTCGGAGTCAGTGCCTCCGCCTGGCAAGAGAGTCTGCTGGACGCCAGCCGGGTGGACCTCGGTTCCATGGCCCGCGACGGGGCCCGGCTCGCCGCCCGCCTCCGGAAAGGGAGCCGTCTGCGAGTGAGCCATGCGAACGGAACCGAGCTCGAGCTTCGGCTGGCCGGTCGGAAACCCGTCGTGGACGACGGCATCGTGGACGCCCAGGACGTCCGGTCGGGGAACAACATGACGTCGTTCCCGGCGGGCGCTGTGTACGTCGCCGTGGACGAGAAATTCGCCGCGGGCCAGGTGAACGCGAACCGGTCGAGCTACCCTCCCCCCGGGGCCTTGACCGGAGGTCGCTGGACGTTCTCGGAGAACCGGCTGACCGGCCACGAGTACCAGTCGGGGGGAGAACGATTTGACGAGGAGTTCGAGAAGGCCGGCCCCGGGAAGGATCGGCCCGGCTTTCTCTCCATCGGCCTGAACCCGCGGCTCCGAGTCGCCCCCGGCTTGGAAGACTACGAACGAGGGACCCTGCTGATCGGAGTCGGGGCGAACGCGTCCTTCGGAGGCAAAAGCCGGGTCGCGTTCCAATCCTGGCTCGCCCTCGCCGGGGCCCACCTCGAGGTGGACGGAACCCCGGTCGTCGCCGACGGGGAGATCCTCTAGGCGGCGCAGTCGGTCTGGGGGCGCTCCGCGCCCTCCGCTGCCTACGCGGCCCGAGGCCGCGATGTGCCGGGAGGCCGTGGACGCTCGTAATTCACTTGTGCGCGACGACGAGAACGCATTCTGCCGGGATGGAAAGCCCGTCGCGCGTCGTCCATGCCTCGAGATTCTTCCGGGTCTTGCGCAGGACCTCGTGCTGAACTTCGGGGGATTCTTCGCGGAGCGAGTGGCCGATCGGCGTGCCGTCCAAGAGCACCTTCAGGTAGTGGTCGGCGTCCCGGAACCGCATTGGATGGCCGACCCTCTCCTCGGTGGCCGTACGGAATCCCGCGGTACGCAGGAAGGCGACCATCTCCCCGGGACCTCCAATCTCGTACGGGGTCGGGAGGTACCCGGTTTCGTCCGGCTCGGCGTGCTCTAGCATCGGCCCGATGATCGCATGCAGAAACGGGACCCGGTCCCCTGTGCTCCAGACCGCGACCGCCACACGGCCACCGGGCCGAAGGACCCGATAGGTTTCCCGCCCGGCTTGCTCCGGATCCGTAAAGATCTGGAAGCCGAAGGCGCTGACCGCTGCGTCGAAGGTGTCCGCGGGGAAGGTCAGGGCCGAACAGTCCATGGCCCGGAATTCCGCGTTGTCGACTCCCTGGGCCCGCGCACTCCCCTCCGCGATGGCGACCATCTTCTCCGAAAGGTCCACCCCCACCACGCGACCACCGGGGGCCACCCGCTGGGCGAGGGTGATCGCGGGTTCCCCGGGTCCCGTCCCGAGGTCGAGGATCTCCTCGCCCGGATGGGCGTCCAGCCGGGCGACCAGGTCGGAGCGGAACGGGGCGAGGCTCCGCATGAACTCCACATACGCCTCGGCGCTGTCGTTCCATGTCGTCCGGGTGTATTCCCGGTAGTATTCGTCGGTGTAATTCCACGGCATGGATTCCGCCCCCATCGACGGCCGACCCCTACTTCCGTTCTTCCGGCGACTGTGCGCGGCCCTCCTGGACGTCTGGCGAGGGTCGGACGGGGATGCCCGAGTGGAGTCGACCCGGACCGGTTCCGGTGTATGGGGGTTCGAACGGCGGCCCGAGCACGTGGGCCGCCACGCCGACGGTGAGGTCCCGGTGGCCTAGCCGACCGAGCCCGTCATCTCGAGCTGGATTAGCCGGTTGAGCTCGAGAGCGTAGTCCACCGGGAGTTCCTTCGAGAACTCCGCGAGGAACCCCATCAGGATCAGGTGGATGGCGTCGGACTCGTTGAGCCCGCGGCTCATCAGGTAGAAGATCTGCTCCTCACCGATCTTTCCCACGACGGCCTCGTGGGTGATCGTGGCGTCTTCCTCGTGGATCTCGTTGTACGGGTAGGTGTCCGACCGGCTGTCGTCGTCAGGGAGCAGCGCGTCGCACCGGACGGCCGCCTTCACGCCCGTCGCCCCAGGAGCGACGTGGAGAAGGCCCCGGTAGCTGGTCTGGCCCCCGCGGATGGCGATCGACTTGGAGATGATCTTGCTGGACGTGTCCGGCGCCGAGTGGACGCACTTCGCCCCGGAGTCGATGATCTGGCCGGCGGAGGCGAACGCCACCGACAGGATGTCGGCCCGCGCCCCGCGGCCGCGCAGGTAGACGGACGGGTACTTCATCGTCACGCGGCTGCCGAGGTTGCCGTCGACCCATTCGACCAGCGACTGCTCATGGGCGACCGCCCGCTTGGTGACGAGGTTGTAGACGTTCTTCGACCAGTTCTGGACGGTGGTGTACCGGACCTTGGCGTACGGTTCGGCGACGACCTCGACCACGGCCGCGTGGAGCGAGTTCGTCGAGTAGACGGGCGCCGTGCACCCTTCGATGTAATGGATCTTCGCGCCCTTGTCGGCGATGATCAGGGTCCGCTCGAACTGGCCCACGTTCTTCGCGTTGATCCGGAAGTACGCCTGGAGCGGAATCCCCGCGTCGACGCCGGGCGGGATGTAGACGAAGCTGCCGCCCGACCAGACGGCGCTGTTCAGGGCCGAGAACTTGTTGTCGTTGTAGGGGACGATCTTGCCAAAGTACTTCCGGACGATGTCGGGGTACTCCTTGACCGCCGTGTCGGTGTCGGTGAAGACGACCCCCTTCGCCGAGAGGTCCTCCCGGATCTTGTGGTAGACCGTGCCGCTGTCGTATTGGGCGCCGACGCCGCCGAAGTACTCGCGCTCCGCCTTCGGGATGCCGAGCTTCTCGAACGTGTTCTTGATGTCGGCCGGCAGGTCGTCCCAGCTCTTCTTCGCGTCCCCCTCGGCGAGCGGGTTCGCGTAGTAGGTGTAGGCGTCGAAATCGATCTCATCGAGGGACGGGCCCCAGTCGGGCATCGGCCGCTCGACGAAGTGCTGGTAGGCACGGAGCCGGTACTCGCGCAGCCAGTCCGGTTCATTCTTCAGGTCGGAGATCGCCTCGACGATCTCGCGGCTGAGTCCCTTCGCGGTCCGGACGAGGTACGTCTCCGGATCCTTGAAGTCGTACCGAGTGTAATCGAGCGGCTGCATCTCGGTGGAACTCTGCGCCATGCGGGACTCCTCAGGGGATTCCATCACTCGGATGTATTTAAATGGTGAGTCGCTTCAGGCGCGACAGAGCGTAGCACTACCGTCCACCGGGATAGAGGGGCCGGTGGTCTGTAGGTGACTGCGCGACAACTCCCACGCGCCGATCTGGCGCCATACCCTCAAAATCCCAGACCGACGATCGCGAGACGCTCGGCAATCACCGGTCGAACACGGCCAGCACCTTCCCGAGGGACTCGACGAAGACGTCGATCTCCTGGGCGGTGTTGTAGACGTATGGGCTTGCTCGGGAGAGAGCCGGCACCCCGAGTCGTTCCATCAACGGTTGGGCACAGTGGTGGCCGGCCCGGATCGCGACTCCCTCCGCATCGAGGATGCTCGCCACGTCGTGCGGGTGGACACCCTGCAGGGAGAAGGAGAGGACCGACTCCCGGTCGGGGCCCAGAGGGGGTCCGTAGAATCGAATCTTCTCGCCGAACCGGTCGCGGGCGGTTTCGACCGTCCTCCGCGCGAGGGCTCGTTCGTGCGCCGAGATCTCTTCCCAACCCAGACCTTCGAGGTAATCGAGCCCCGT
>JAKIVT010000138.1 GCA_022750415.1 Thermoplasmata archaeon | reverse complement strand
GGCCCGGAGAGTCCCGCGGCCTCGCGCGTCTCGCTGGCGAGCACCACGTCGGCCCGCCCCCCAAGGAGCTCGAGCGTCCTGCTCGCGAGCCGGAGCGCCCCGGGGTTGTGGGGATTCGCGGTGAGGCCGACCCTCACAGGTACCCCTCCGTCCGGGCCCGCTCGCCGAACTTGGGGTCCCCCCAGGCGAAGACGCTCGTTCGCTCGCCGAGCGCGAGGGGGAACCGGTCGAGCGTTCCCCCGCTGGCGTCGGTGGCGTTGCCGCCCGCCTCCACCAAGATCCGGTACGCGGCGGCGATGTCCGTGACCCGGAGATTGCGGGACGGCGTGTCGTTCTCGAAGACGTACGCATCGGCGGCCCCTTCGGCGACCGCGAGCATCTCGAGGGAGGCACAGCCCAAGGAGCGAACGCGGCGGGCCCGGGCGGCCAATCCGACCACCCGGCTCGTCGCATGGCGCCCGAGATTCAGGAAGAAGAGTTCGGAGCGAGCATCCCAGACTTTGGTCCGAAGTCGGTGACCGTCGCGAAATGCACCTTCGCCGCGGGAGGCCCAGTACGTTGTACCCCGGGCCAAGTCGCGGACGACCCCCGCTTCGATCCCCGCCAAGTCCTCCCGACCGAGCGCGAGGCTCACAGTGGCGAACGGAAGGCCCCGGATCGCGTTGTGACTTCCGTCGATCGGGTCGATGACGAGGAGCTTCCCGCCGCCCCTCCGGACGAGGCCCGCTTCCTCGCTGAGGACGTCCCAGTCGACGTGCTCCTCCTCGAGGGTCGCGAGGACCTGAGCCTCGGCGACGCGGTCGACCTCCTCGGTCGGGCTCCCGTCGGCCCCCATCGCCACGACGTCGGCCCGGTGCGGCGACGTGCTCGCCTGCCGGACGGCCGTGTGCACCGCTTGCGCGACGCGGAAGAGGACCTCGAGCTCACGCGAGCGGCCGCCCGCCACGTCGGTCGGACCCGGACGCCGCCTATTAGACTACGGGAGGCGCGCCGCCGCCGGCCAACCGTTAAATCGAACGGCTCGGCTGGCGCCGCCCGATGGAACTGCAATTCCTCGGCGGCGCTTCGGAGGTCGGATCGCTCGGCCTCGTCGTCCGCGACCAGGGCCGCACGCTCCTCTTCGACTACGGAATGACCCCGACCGACCCGCCGTCGTACCCCCGACCGGCGCCGACCCACGTGGATGCCGTGTTCCTCTCCCACGCGCACCTCGACCATTCGGGGATGATGCCGCTGCTTTCGCGGCTCGCGCATGCCGAGATCGTCGCGACGCCGGTGACGATCGCGCTCACCGACCTGCTCGCGAAAGATACGCTGAAGATCGCGCGGCTGGAGGGCTACCTCCCCCCGTACGCGCCGGGCGACATCCACTCGCTGCACTCCAAGTTCACCGCCATTGACCGGAAGGGGACGTTCCGACGAAAGGGGATCGAGGTCGAGCTCACCCCGGCCGGCCACATTCCGGGCGCGACGATGTACCGGTTCCGCGGCGAGAAGGACCTCCTGTTCTCCGGAGACGTCCAGACCCTTGGTACCCAACTCGTCGGGCCGGCCCAACCGGTCCAATGCGATGTTCTCGTGCTCGAGTCGACTTACGCCGGGCGGGAACACCCCGACCGGAAGGAGACCGAGCGACGGTTCCGCGACCGGGTGGCAGAGACGATCGAACGCGGGGGAAAAGCGATCGTCCCGGCATTCGCCGTTGGTCGCGCCCAAGAGGTACTCCTGTCCCTGGCCCATTCCGGCTTCGAGGTCTATCTCGATGGGATGGCGCGCAACGTCAACCACATCTTCGCCGCTTCGCCCGAATACCTCGCCGACCCGAAGAAATTCCACCGCGCGATGGAGTCGGTCCACTTGGTGGAGAGTGCCGGGATGCGCCGCCACGTGATTCGCGACGCCGACGTCATCGTGACCACGGGGGGGATGCTCGACGGCGGCCCCGTCCTCCACTACATCGGGGAACTGCACCGGGACGCCAACAGCTCGATCTTCCTGACCGGCTACCAAGTCGAAGGGTCCAACGGCCGTCAGCTGATGGACGATGGGACGCTGACGATCGACGAGGTCACCGTGCGGCCGGCGTGCGACGTCGAGAAGTTCGACTTTTCCGCGCACGCGGGGCACTCCGACCTGGTGAAGCTCGTGCAGCAGAGCGGCGCGAAGACGGTCGTGCTGATGCACGGCGACCAGCGGGAGAAGCTCGCGGCGGCGCTCGAGGGGACGGTCCAGGTTTTGGTGCCGCAGAACGGCGAGCGCCTCGTCGTCTAGACGAGAGCCGCTCGCGCAGCAGTCCGGCGAGTACGGCCGCGGCCGACCGGGCGTCGTCCTTGGCGGTGTGCAAGAGCGTCACCGTTCCCCGCTCGGCTTCTTCTGCCAGCCGTTCGATGGAGTCGTCCATGTTGAGGAGCTCGAGGCGGTACTTCAGGCTGAATTCCGCAAACCGCTCGGGCGATTCGCTCCACCATGTCCACAATTTCTCGGACGGGGCGAGTTCGTGCCACCAGCCGTCGAGAGCGGCCGCGGACTTCTGCAGTTCCGTCGGAGAGGCCCTCCCGACGAAGTAGCGGCGACCGTCGTCCGGGTCCGGCGGGTCGGAGACGTGCTTGATCCGAATTCGCGCGTCGGCCATCGTTGGCTATGGAAGCTCCACCCAGACCATGCCGTGATCGACCTTGGTGGCGTATTTCGCCAGCGGCGTGGCGAGTCCTTGCGGCGGCACGACCCCGTCCGGATCCGCGAGAACGCCGCCCGTCGCCGTGTCGAACACGGCCCCGTGCGAGGGGCAGATGATCCGCTCGTTCTCGAGCGTCCCATCGACCAGCAAGCCCCCTTGGTGCGTGCAGATCCCATCGACCGCGAAAACCGACGGTCCCACGCGGACGACGAGGACCGTCGCCCCCTCAATGAGAACCTCGCGCTTCGCGCCGGCGGGGAGCGTTTCCAACGCGATTCCAGTAGAGCGCCAGGGCATGGGGCTCGTCAGCGGGGCGGCGTACTTAGCCCGGAGGGCAAGCTCAGATGTCGATAACGCCCGGAATGGAATCGGCGGGTGCGGTCTGCGCTCGTCGGGCCACGAGCTGGCGGCGGATCGCTTCCCGAAGGTCGTCGACGCCGGCTCCGGTCTTCGCGGAGACGCTCAGCCATTCCCCCTTCGCGGAGACGAGGTCCGCCTTGGTTCCGACGATCAGGAAGGGAATGTTGGGGAGCCCCTCGCGCCAGCGGGCGAGCAGGCGTTCCTGATCCGGTAGGGGGTATCCGCAACTTTCGGAAGGGTCGATCAGGAAGATGACGAGCGTCGCGGCGTATTCCACCGCCGTTTCCGCTTCCCGTTCGGCCGGGCTTCGGCGTCCGACACGACCGAGCACTCCGGGAGTGTCCAGAATCTGGAGACGGTCGAACCCGAGGTCGGCGTGCCCGACCTCGAGGGCGAGCGTCGTGAAGGGGTAGTCGGCCACCTTCGGGCGCGCGCTCGAAAGGCGCTCGACGAGGGAGGACTTTCCCACGTTGGGAAACCCGGCGATGACGACCGTCGGGACGGTCGGGTCGAGTTGCGGCCGGGACTTCAGAAAGCGGGCGATGTCATCGAGAAGTTTCAGGTCCGGGTCCACCTCGCGAACGAAGCTCGCGATCCGGCCGTAGAACCGACGGACGAGGGCACCGAACGCCTCCACGGTCGAGGCCCGGCGGAGCGACCGCTGCTCCTCGGCGGACAACCCCCGGATCCGCTCGATCGCGCGCTGGACGCGGCGGCGGGAGTGTTCAAGCTCGCCCACGCCGAACTTCTGGGCGACGAGGGTCCGCTCGAAGTCGGTGAGCGGCGGTTTCGCGAACCGGTGGTCCGAGGCCCGGAGGTGCCGGACGACGGTCGCCCCCGACCGAACGATCTTGAGCATCGC
>JAKIVT010000137.1 GCA_022750415.1 Thermoplasmata archaeon | reverse complement strand
GTCCGCATCCTGGTCCTCGGAGGCTCCGCTCGGGAGTCGCCGCACTGGCACGCCATCGTGGTCGACCGCCGCACTCTCCTCCGTCTTTCGACGGGGGTCGTCGTCGGCATGTTCCGCCGCGCCTTCGCGTCCGGCGGCCAGAACCCCGTCGACTTCTCCGAACTCCTCGAGGTCCTGGGGGAGAAGTTTCACATCGACGTCAAGCGTTCGCTCGGGGTCACCACCGATGAGGACGCCCTCTTCCTGCTCTACCAGCTGGCCCAGCGGGACTCCTACGCGCCGGGGGACGCCGCCTCGAACCTCCACGGGCTCGTCCTGCGTCCGACCGGCCCAGCGGCGCGGCTGCCGTGGTTTGCCGCCTGAACGAACCGACCCGTTATGAATCCGGCCGCGACCTAGTGTCGGTCGTGTCGATGGCCCCTCCCGAATCCACCGTCGTCAACCCGTACGCCACGACGCCCGGTAGCTCCACACCTGGCCGGGGGATTTCCCCGGAGGAAGGGTCCGCGGACCTCTGGACATTCTTCTGGCTCTCGGCCATTTCGACCGTGATCCTCATCGTGGTCGCGGCCGCCGGCTGGCTCCTCGTCCACCACTAGGCCGGCCGGGTCCGGAAACGGTTATCTTCCCGACCTCGGTCCGTCGGCCCGGCGACCGACGGGGCCGTGGGGTAGCTTGGTCCATCCTTCTTGCTTGGGGTGCAAGAGACTCCGATTCAAATTCGGACGGCCCCACTCCGGCGCCGCGCCGACCGCGAGCGGGTTAAGGCCCTCCGCCCCGTAGAGGCCCGGATGGGACGTCGGTTCGTCGCCGAGCGCCGGCGCGACCCGTACTACCGGGCCGCCCAGTCGGAGGGGCTACGGTCCCGGGCGGCGTTCAAGCTCGAGCATCTCGCCGACAAGTTCCCGATCTTCCGGGTCGGCGACCGGGTCCTCGACCTGGGGGCGGCCCCGGGCGGGTGGTCGCTTGTCGCGGGGGCGCGAGTGGGACGGCGAGGGTCGGTGGTGGCCGTCGACCCGCGGGACATCGAGCCCGCCCAAGGCCTCACGGTCGTCCACGGAGTCGTGGGGTCACCCGGGCTCGCCGCGCGACTCGGACCGGAGCTGTTCGACGTGGTTCTTTCCGACATGTCCCCGCGGATCAGCGGCGCCTACTCGACCGACCACGCGCGCTCGGTCGCCCTCGTTCGCGCGGCGTTCGACCTCGCCCGGCAGGTCCTCGCGAAGGACGGGTCGTTCGTCGCGAAGGTGTTCGCGGGCGAACTGCTCGACGAGCTCGACCGGGACATCGGACCCTCGTTCCGCCGCTGGCAGAGGACGAAGCCTCCGGCCTCGCGGGAGCACTCGAGCGAACTGTACCTCGTCGGACTTCGGTTCCACCCCGTGAAGGCGCCCCCATGAGCGGGCCGTGGAACGAATCGGCCGACCGGATGGTCGAGGCACTCGGGCCGATTCCCACTGCCGTCGCGAAGGCGCTCCGGTCGGTTCCGCGCCACCTCTTCGTCCCTAGGGAGTACCTGGCCCGTTCGTACGACGACGAGCCGATTCCCCTCGGCAGCGATTTCACGTCGATCTCCGCACCCCACATGGTGGCGCTCCAGCTCGAGCTCGCCCGACTGCGCCGAGGCTCGAGCCTGCTCGAGATCGGCAGCGGGAGCGGCTACCTCCTGGCCGTCGCCGCCGCGATCGTTGGCCCGAGCGCGCACCTCGTGGGCGTCGAGGTCGACCCAGGGCTCGCGAACCGGAGCCGGGCCACGCTCGCGCAGCTCGGTGTGGACGCGACGATCCGGATCCGCGACGGCCGGGAATCGGTTCCGGAAGGAGCCGTGTTCGACGCCGTGATCGTCTCGTGCGCGACCCCGGTGCTGCATCCCGCGTGGCCCGCCGCTCTCGTCGACGGGGGCCGGGTGGTGGCCCCCGTCGGGGATGCGATGGGGCAGACGCTCACGGTGTATCGCCGCAAGGGCGCGAAAGGTACCAGTGAGGCAGGTCCGGCCGTACGTTTTGTGCCGCTTCGAGCCTCCGTGCCACCCCATATATAGGGCCGTCAATTACCCGCCTCCCGCCCATTTTGAGGTTTGGTTAGTTGTGATTCGGTTCGGTCCTGCAGGGATCCCTCTCTCGTGTAAGGGACGCACCCTGCGCGACGGAATCTCCGACGTGCACCATCTCGGCTTGACCGCGATGGAAGTGCAATTCATCAAGGTCAATCCGCTGACGCGCGTTGTTCTCGACGAGGAGATCGGGAAGAACGCCAGGGAGATCGCGCTGCAGCTGATCGTCGGTGTCGGCCCGGGGTCCGGCTCCGCGATCCCGTCGTCGGCCCGGATGGTGACGCCGGTCGGGCGGAAGGACTCGATTACGGCCCTCACGTGGAGCCTCGCGAAGGACTACGCCGACCTCGCCATGACCCGCGCGCTCGCCCGCGCGCTCGACGTCGATCTCACCCTGCACGCTCCGTACTACGTCGACTTCTTCGGAAGCCAGGAGGCCCGCGAGCGCTCGCTTCGGCAGATCCAGTGGGCGTCAGTTCTCGCCGAGGGGCTGGGGGCCCGCATGGCGGTCACGCACCTCGGGTTCTACGGTCCGGGGACCCGGTCGGACAGCGTGCAGGAGCTCACACGGGTTGCCCACGAGCTCTCGGACTGGCTGAAGGAGTACTCCCACGGGACGGTCCGCCTCGCGATCGAACCGTCCGGTCACCCCGACGTCTTCGGTTCGCGCGAAGAGATCCTCGAAATCGCGCACCAAGTGAAGGGGGTCGTTCCCGTCCTCAACCTCCCGCACATCTCGGCCCGGGAACGGCGGACGTTCGACACTCCCGACGACCTCCGCCCGGTCGTCGACGAGTTCGTGAAGGCCACCGGCGGAGAGCTGTACATGAACTTCGCCGGGGTCGAGTTCTACGGGCCCGGCGAGTTCCGTCTGACGCCGATCAAACGGGGCCAGGCCCGGTTCGACCCGGTCGCGGAGCTGTTCAGCGAACGCGAGTACGACGTGACCGTGATCTCGAGCTCGCCCTTGCTCGAGCACGACGCGATGTACATGAAGCTCCTCTACGAGCGCTCGCTCTCCCGTCGGTATGCAAAGAAGCACGCGCCGGTGGCCCCCGTCGTGAAGCGCCCGGTCCCACCCCCCGCCGCTCGCGTCCCGGCGAAGGGAATGTCGCGATCGCCCAACCTCGCCACCGCGCGACCGCGGGTCGGGTTGACGGCCCGGCCGTCGCCGCGAGGCGACTCCCCGAAGAGGTCGGACCGTGACCGGCGACGACAGCGCTGACGGCCCGGTCTTCTCCCGCGCCCAGTCGTACATCGGCCGACGGGTCAGCGAGGCACTCGACCGCCTCGACCCAGCGACGGTCGACCGCGCCGTCGCAATCCTTGCCAAAGCCCCGGCAACGTTCGTGTACGGGGCCGGCCGCTCCGGGATCGTCGCGCGCGCCTTCGCGATGCGGCTCGTGCAGATCGGACTGACCGCCTACGTCATCGGCGAGAGCGTTACGCCGATCGTCCGCCGGGGGGACGCGGTGTTCATCCTCTCCGGGGCCGGCGAGAGCCAGTCGTCCATCCTGACGGCGAACATCGTCCGCCGCGAAGGTTCGGAACTGGTCGTCCTGACCGCGCGTTCCACCTCGAAGCTCGCCCATGCGGCCACGCTCCTATTGACCCTCGAGTTCCCGGAAGACGCGGAACGGGCGAGGCTCGCGCCGCTCGGGACCCTGTTCGAGTCGGCGAGCCTTCGGCTCACCGACGCCTTCGTCGCGGAGCTGATGCGGGTCCGGCACGAGACCGAAGAGTCGATGCGCCGGCGGCACGCCATCATCGTCTGAGCGCGCGACCGGCGCGCCGTCGACCGAAAGGTTAAGACGCGCGACCCCTCCCCGCCCGTCGTGCCACGCGCCGCCGACGCTCGCGAGGGAACACTCGTCCCCATCCCGACCCGATTCTTCGTCACGAGCGGGAAGGGGAT
>JAKIVT010000136.1 GCA_022750415.1 Thermoplasmata archaeon | reverse complement strand
CGGAGCACCCCAACCGCCGTTCGTGCGGGAAGTGCGGGTACTCCGAAGCCAAGACCGCGTCGACCCCGGCGCCCGTGGTCGCGCATCCCCCGAAGGGGAAGCCGGCCAAATCCAGCGCCACGACTTGACGTCGGAGCCCTCTAGGGCGCGCGCATCGTAGACGTTCCGAAAAGGGGTCCGTTCGCAAACCATTCTCAGGGATAACCGGCCCCCGGGCCCGAGTACGTGGGGCCCCGAGGGCGGACAAGCGCCCAGAACGCGAGCGCTCCCACGAGGATGCCCCCTCCCAAGAGATACGGCAGGAGCGGGACAATTGGGTCGCATCCCGGCTGAGACAGGTCGCCGCAGCCGTTGGCTGGGCAGTGGTACATCGCATCAATGCAGTTGAACCATGCCCAGCCGGCCAACCCAACGACGAAAAAGAACGAGACTACGAGCACTACCGCAGCGGCGGTGCTCCGCCAATCGGAGCGCGCGGGCCGGCTCCGTTGGGTCACGGTCGGTTCATTCGAGTGGAGAGACAAGACCCCCAGCCCGCCACAAAGTTTGGCGGCATCCGGAAACCTCGTTTGGATGGTGTCCTGTGTCAACGACGTGGGTATCACTCGAGGGAGGAGCGGCCGTCCTCTTCTGAGGACCCGTCAAGCCCCCTTGGCGGGCCGACCGGCTCGGAAGTCGGCCTCGATCGCGGCACCAAGTCGGCCCCAAGTCCCCGCCACCTGCGTCCGGAGCTCTTCCCTCGTCGGAAAATCGGGCGTGACCCAGCGCTCGGTGACCAGCAGTTGGAGGCGCGTCCGCTCCCGGCCTAGTGAGGTGAGCCGGTAATCCAGAGATTGTTGGTCGGTCTCGTCGATTTGGTCGAGGTGCCAGGAGTACGGGGGATTCAGACGAACCAGGTCAACCGCCATCGCGGGGTCGCGACCCGGACCGCCGGCAATGCGGATGCGGACCACGCGACGCGGCGAAACTTGGGTCACGCGGTAGGTCGGAGGAGAACGTGCCTTCGAGAATCTGCCGTCGTCGTCCCGGTAGTCCGTACACCAGTCGTACACGTACCGCAAGGGGGCGTGGATCACCCGGGAGACTCGAATCGTCGTGGTCCCGTAAAACCGGTGGCCCCGCTCGGGCATGGTTCGGGAAGCTGGAGGTTCCGCTTAAAGATTGAACTCCAGCGACGGAGCCCGACCGTCGTGAGCGCATGCAGAAGCGCCTTCAACCCGGTCGCCAAAAGGACGAAGACTCCCACACAGCACCCGGAACATTCGGACCTATCACACGCGTGTACGCGGACGGCGCGCCATCGAGACCTTCCCTCCCTCAATCGCGTTGAGGCGGGTCGGTCGGCCTTGCCCTCCGCCACGCCGTGACGCCGGCGGCCTCGAGGGCGCCGGCATCGCAACCCTTACGTACCGGGTTCCTAACGCCGCGCCGCTGGGCCCGTAGTATAGCTTGGACATCACAGAGGCCTCCGGAGCCTCGAACCCGGGTTCGAATCCCGGCGGGCCCGTACCGGTTCGGACGCCCAGTTCGGGCGGCGCCGTCCGATGGCGCGAACGACCTGCTTCCCGGGAAGTTAGGCCAACCAGAACGTCTCGGGGAGCCCCTGAAAGTGGGGATCGCCAGTTAACACTTGAGAGCCCGTGGATCGGGCCGTGGCGAGGACGACGCCGTCTCCGAGTCCTGGAACTTCCATGCGTCGGGCTTTGGCGAGCTGGCGGAGTTGCTGCGTCGCCGCTGCGGCCGCCACGGCGAGGGAGGGGTCGATGGCCACGACCTCGGTGGCCTCGGAAATCGATGCGAGCTCGAGGCGGACCCGGTCCGCCGGAAAGCCATCCCGGAGACACCGGTGGGCCACCTCGGCGAGGACGATCGATGGGGTCGAGCACTGGTCGGCCAGATTGACGAGTCGCCCGGCGGCGATCCCGAGTCGGGTTCCCCGAATCATTTCGATCCAGGCATAGGAGTCAATCGTGAGTCGCAAGCCGATCCCCCTCGCGGAACTCGGAAACGATGCTCCGGCCGCTCCCGATGATTCGCGCGAGCGCGCGCGACCGGCGCTCCCGAACGAGCTTTCGGATGGTCTCGTCCGCGCTCCGAGTCTGAAACACTTCCCCCAATCGCTGGAGCTCGGCCATCGTTTCCTTCGATACTCGCACGGAGGTGTCCGAGGAGGCCATGCCGCCGGATGTATGCGTGCATGCATTTTAACGGTTGCCGAATCGCCGAACGGTGAACCATGTGGCGATGGCGTCCGGGAAGAACGAGATCGAGCGACGGATTGAGGAAGGTAACGGGAGTCCGCAGCAGTCCGGGGCGAGTGGCCTCGTGAAGCCGGGGCGAGGAAGAGGTTGAATCCGGGGGACGATGGCGTCGATTACTTCTTGGCGGCCATCTTCCGGATGCCCGCAGAGTCCTCGTCGAAGGCGTGGGAAAGGGACGCCATGACCGTCTCGTGGAGCTTCTCGGCCGGGATCATCTTCGAGTGGAAGTCGCCCACCACGTTGACGCCGGTCTTGTCGCCCTTCGGAGTGTAGTACATCATGAACTTCGACCCCGCGAGCGGTCCCTCGACGGACTGGACCAACATCGCCACGGGCGCGAACATTGTGACCTTGTTCGCGACCTTGACCCAATGGCCGTCCATGTTCTGCTCCCAGGACGTCTTCATCCCGTTCTCTCCGTCCGGCTCGGCCGTGACGTTCCGGCGGTCGGTGTGCGACTCGCCGTGGTCGACGGGGGAAGCGATGAACTTCCAAACGGTTTCGATCGGCGCGTCGAAGTGACTTCCGAGATCCTCGATGTGGACCATAGCGGAAATGGGGAGGTCGCGATAGTACATGAGGCGGGCCGGCACGAAAGTATACCGCCCGGCCGCCCGGGACCGACCCGGGGGAGGTCACTCCATCCCGACGATCCGACCGTCGGGGAGGAGGTCGATGCGCTCCGCGATCGGGCGCTTCGGGAGACCGGGCATCGTTTCGATCTCGCCGAGGAAGACCACAGTGAAGCCGGCGCCCGCCGACCGTTCGACACGGCGAACGGAGACCCGGTAGCCGCTCGGCCGTCCGAGCCGTCGTGGGTCGTCGGACAGCGAGAGGGCGGTTTTCGCCACGCAGATGGGGACGGCGCCTTCCCCGCTCCGGACCAACTCGTCGAGTTGGGCCTCGGCGTCGGGCGTCCAATCCGCCCCGTCGGCGCCGTAGAGCCGGCGGACGACGATGTCGAGCGCGTCCGGCACGGTGCTCTCGCGAGGGTAGAGCGGTACGCTCCGTCCCCCCATTCGCGCGGCCTCGACGACCCGCTCGGCGACTTCCGTCGTGCCCGTGGCCCCCTCGGAGAACGCCGTCGACGCCGCGAACAGCACCCCCTCGGTCTCGGCGGCGTGCCGGACAATCTCGACCTCGTGCGCTCCGTCGCCCGGGAACCGGTTCAAGACGACCACCGCAGGCACGCCGAGGGCCCGGAGATTCGCAAGGTGGGCCCGCAGGTTGTCGAGACCCCGGGTCACGGCGGCGAGGTCGGGAGCCGCGAGGTCGGTTTCCGCCACGCCCCCCTGATGCCGCAGACCCCGGACGGTCGTCACCAGCACGGCGGCGTCGACCGTCAGGTTGGCCTCGCGGGCGACGATGTCGACGAATTTCTCCGCCCCGAGGTCGCTCCCAAACCCGGCCTCGACGACGCAGTACTCCGCGGCCGCCAGCCCGAACTCGATCGCCAGCCGGCTGGCGGTGCCGTGGGCGATGTTCCCGAACGGGCCGCCGTGCACGAGGGCCGGGGTCCCGTCGGCGCACTGGGTGAGGTTCGGCTCCAGGGCATCGCGGAGGAGGGCGGCCATGGCCCCCTCGGCGTGGAGGTCGCGGGCCCGGACGGGCGCTCCCGAGGAGTCGGTGGCGACGAGGATCCGACCGAGTCGGTCCTTGAGGTCGGCGTAATCGGCGGCGAGGCCGAGAATGGCGGTGACCTCCGAGGCGGCGGTGATGACAAACCGCCCCTCGCGCGAGACGGTT
>JAKIVT010000135.1 GCA_022750415.1 Thermoplasmata archaeon | reverse complement strand
CTTATGCCGGGCCCGCCAAGATCTCCCGGACCCCGGGATCCTCCCTCGACGCGGTCCGCGATCCCCGACGCCCCACGTCGTCGCCGCGATCGTCGCCCTCTCGGCCAACGGGCGTTGGCTGGTTCGCCAGCGGCCGCGGACGGGCCTTCTCGGGGGACTCTGGGAACTCCCGGGAGGCCGCGTCGAGCGGGGAGAGACGATGGTGGCGGCCGCGGCCCGGGAACTCCACGAGGAAACCGGGCTGGTGGCCCCGGTGCTCGAGCCCGTGGGTGTCGTCCGCCATGCGTACAGCCACTTCTCGGTCGAGCTCCACGTGTTCCGCGGCGCTCTGGCCGCCCCCTCAGCGCCGCGAGGGGACGCCCCACTGCGATGGGTCACTCGGGAGGCGTTCGAGCGACTGCCCCGGCCGACGGCGACGGTCCGCGCGATGGAGTTGCTGGACCGAGGTCGGGGAGCAACTTCCCCGGATTCAGGATCCCGTCCGGGTCGCAAAGCGACTTCCACCCGCGCAGGAGCCGCACGCCGACCGGACCGAGCTCCCGCGGGACGAACTCCCGCTTCCGGCTCCCGACGCCGTGCTCGCCGCTGACGGTCCCTCCGAGCGAGGCGGCGACGTCGTAGATCGCCCGCCGGACCGCCGTGCCCTTCGGGGACTCCGGATCCACGACGACATTCGGGTGAAGGTTCCCCTGGCCCAAGTGTCCGTAGACGTACAGCTCCACCCCGAAATCGACGGAAATTCGGCGGAGGTCCGACAACAGCCGGTCGACGAGCCGGACCGGGACCGCAACGTCCTCGCGGATCCGGCGACCAGACGCGCCGTCCAGGATCGCTCCCGCTTCCCCCCGGAGGGTCCACAGCCGGTCGGCGTCGGCCACCACCGAAGCGGGTTCCGATACCGCGAGCTTCCGAAGGGTGGCGTCGAGTTCCTCGAGCGCGCGACCCTCCGACTCTTCGCCGTCGCTCTCGACCTCCAGCAACACCAACGGCCCCGTCCCGGGGAGCCGGGCCCCCGGACGTTGGCGGAGGGCTTCGGCGACCCGGGCATCGACGTACTCGACCGCGGAGATTCGCAACGACGGGCGGCTCGCGAGGTCCACGACCAACGGGGCCAACGGTTCGATTGCCCCGACGGGCACCACGACGCCGGTCCGTCGCGCCGGCAACGTCGCCAGACGGAGCGTTACCGACGTGACGAGCCCGAGGGTCCCCTCCGACCCGACGACCAGGTCGAGGAGGTCCGGACCAAGGGACCGCTTCGCCGTCGAAGGCCCGAGCGTGACCCGCTCCCCCGTCCCGAGGACGACGTCGGCCGAATGCACCCACCGTCGGGTCGAGCCATACCGGAACGAGCGGGGTCCGGAGGCGTTCGTCGCGAGATTGCCGCCGATCGAACAGCTCCGCCACGAGCCGGGGTTCGGGGGAAAGAAACGTCCCGACGGGGTCAGCTGGTCGTGCAGGGCCCGGTTGACGACCCCGGGGCCGACCCGGACCGTACCGACGACCGGGTCGACAGGGGCGACATCGGTCCACCGGGCGAAGTCGACCACCACCCCGCCATGAAGCGGTACCGACTCCCCGTCCAGCGAGGTTCCCCCACCCCGGGCGGTTAGGGGAACGCGGTGCTCCCGGGCCCAGAGGACCAGGGTGACGACGTCGTCGACGTCGTTCGGCCACGCCACCGCCTCGGCGCGTCCGAGAACGAACGAGGCGTCCGCGCTCGCGCGAGCCCTCTCGGCCGCGGAGTCGCTCAGCTCCCCCCGAAATCGCCCGCGGAGGGTGGAAAGGGGGAGCGCCACGACCGCCGGACGGCAGACCGGGCTTACGGGTTTCGGGGGGCACCGGTCGGGCGTCGACCCGTCACGTGAACGAAGTTCCGAGCGGCTGTACCGTCGCGGGTTCGATGCCGAAGCGGACGGTGTCTCCGAGGACCGGCAGCGGCGGTGCCATGGGCGGCGGGATCCGGACCGAGATCACGAGACCGTCGACGAGAACCTCGACGGTGAATCCGTGCGGGTTCGGTCGCGCACTCCGGACCGTTCCCTGCCACTGGACGATTCCCACCGGTAGCGGACCCAGGCTCGGACTCGCAAACGCCACCCCCTCGGACCCCGACCGCTCCCTCAGGAAGGCCCGCAACGACCCGGGCGGGCCCTTGGCGAGCGCCTCCGGGTCGAAGACGTTCTCGAACCCGACGAATCGGGCCGCGAACGGGTCGGCGGGGGCCCGCAGGAGCGTGGCCGCATCGCATTGCTCGCGGACCTGGCCGGTCCGAAGGACGAGAAACGAGTCGGCGATGGAGAACGCAAGGGTCGGGTCGTGGGTCACCACCACCATGGGGACCCGCTCGGCCTGCCGGAGCTCGTGGAGGACGAGGCCCAGCTCGTAGCGCGCCAGCACATCGAGCCCCTGCCACGGCTCGTCCCAGACGATCAGGCCGGGGTCGGCCGCCAGGGCCCGGGCGAGGGCGACTCGCTGTTGCTCGCCGCCGCTGAGCCGGGAGGGGTACCGGTTCGCGAGCGGCGTCAACCGAAATTGCTCGAGCAGCTCCTTCGTCCGCTCCTCGGCGCCCGCCCGGTCCCGAATCTCCATCGGGTACCGGATGTTCCGAGCGACGGTCCGGTGGGGGAACAGCCCGAGACCCTGCGGAACGTAGCCGAGATTCCGCTCCTCGGGGAGCCAGCCGGAGATGTCGACGCCGTCGCGGAGGATCTGGCCGCGGCGCAACCTCAGGAAGCCCGCGAGGGTCCGCAGGAGCGTGGTCTTGCCCGCCCCCGACGCTCCCAACACGGCGACGGCGTTCCCGGGGGCCAGCGTCAGGTCGACCGGCCCGAGGTGGAAGTGGTCGAGGTCGGCCTCGAGCCCCTGGACCACCCATTCGTGGCTCATGGGGTGAGCTCCCCTCGCCGCCACGGGACCCAGCCGGACCGCTCTCCCAACCGGACGAGGAGGAACAGGGCGAACGCGATCAGCAGGAAGAGCGAGCTCACCGCCGCGGCGTCGCCGAGGTTGCCGTTCTGGAACACGTTGTAGATGTACACCGAGATCGTCGAGGAGACCGGGCCGTTGTACGGGCCGCCCGGATAGACGGCGTACGCGAGGACGAGCAGCCCGCCGATCTCGCTGACCGCCCGGGCCCAGCTGAGGAGGAGGCCGGCAACGACCCCTCGCATGGCGAGGGGGAAGGTGACGGTCAGGAACACCGTCGCACTGCCCGCGCCGAGGGACCGGGCCGCCTCCAGGACCCGATTGTCGACGGCCCGGAACGAGAGCTCGCTCGCGAGGACCGTGTACGGGGCGCTGACGAAGACCATCACGAGCACCACCCCCCAGATCGTGTCGTAGACCGGGAACCCTATCGACTGCGTGAACCGGTACAGCGGGGTTCCGGGGATCACGAGGAAGAAGAGGCCGAGGCCGACCAGAAGGTGGGGCACGACGACCGGCAGCGCCACGAGCGACTCCACGATCGAGCGGCCCGGAAAGGTTCGACGCGCGAGCAGGTACCCCATCGGGATCCCGAAGACCACCGAGGCGAGGACCGCGACCCCCGACGAGTAGAAGGTCAGCCAGAGGGCGGCCCGGACATCGGCGCTCCGGGACGCCGAAACGAGGTCGTGGAATGGAGCCGAGGCGAAGAGGGCCAGGATCGGGACGACGAAGAGCAGGAGGAGCGAGCCGGAGAGGACCAGCTGGAGGGCGAGCCAGAGTGGGCCGGTGCGCCAGCGACGGCCGGGTGGCGGCGAATCGCCCCCGGCGTCGGCCGCGTTCACGTCAGGAACGCGCTCGCCCAGGACGGGAGCCCCGTGACGTCGGGAGCCAGGACCGGCGGCATCGCACCGGGCGTGTCGGTCCACCCGGGGAAGATGGGCGTGAACGCGCCGCCCGCCGCCAAGATCGCGCTCCCCTGTGGGGAGAGGAGGAGGTGGATGAACGCCGCACCGAGCGCGGGGTTCGGCGCGTTCAACGGCACGGTGACGGCGAAGAGGACCGGTGCCGCGTGCACCGTGGTGAACCCGCCG
>JAKIVT010000134.1 GCA_022750415.1 Thermoplasmata archaeon | reverse complement strand
CCTCTACCTCCACATGCACCAGCCGTGGCGGCTCGCCCGATTCCGGTACATGGACCTCGGGTCGGGACGCCCGTACATCGACCGCGAGCGGAACCTGAACATCTTTCGCGGGATCGCGGAGCGTTGCTACCGCCCCGCCCTGGACCGGTTGATCGCGGCGACGGAGGCGCACCCGGATTTCCGGTTCAGCCTTTCGATCACCGGCTCCTTCGTGGAGCAGGCGGAGGCGGCGGCCCCGGACGTACTCGACCGACTCCGGCGCCTGGTCCGCTCCGGCCACGTCGCGCTCGTCGCCGAGACGTACTACCACTCCCTCGCGTTCCTCCTCCCTGCCCCCGAGCTGGCGGAGGAGGTGGACCGGCACGCCCGAATGCTCCGCGAGCGGTTCGGAGGTGAGGCGAAGGTTCTCCGCATGACCGAGCTCGCGTTCTCCGACGACCTCGCCCGGTTCGCGGAGTCCCGGAAGTATTCGGCGATGTTGGCCGAGGGTTGGGAGGGGATGCTCGAGGGCCGATCCTCGAATTACATGTACTGCGCGTCGAGCGCCCCGACCGTCCGGATGCTGCTTCGGAACTACCGGTTGAGCGACGACGTCGGGTTCCGCTTCTCCTCGAAGGAGTGGAGCGAATACCCGCTGTTCGCGGAAAAGTACGTCCGCTGGCTCGGCGACAGTCCCGGCGAGCTCATCGGCCTCTTCCTCGACTTCGAAACCCTCGGCGAACACCACCACGCCGACACAGGGATCCTCGATTTCCTCTCGGCCCTCCCCCGGGCCGCGTCGATGGACCGGCGGATCTCCTGGGCCACGGTCGACGACGCCCTCGACCTCCGGCCCGTCGGGACGGTCGGGTCCGCGGTGACGGTAAGCTGGGCCGACGAGAAGCGCGACCTCGGGGCGTGGCTCGGAAACGACCTGCAGCGCTCCGCGTTCGAGGCCGCGAAGAAGCTTGGCACGCTCGTCCGGGCCGCCGGGGACCCGACGCTCCTCGAGGAGTGGCGCTGGATGCTCACCTCCGACCACTTCTACTACATGTACGTCAGCGGCCACGGGGCCGACGCCGACGTGCACCGGTACTTCAGCTCGTACGGAACGCCGTACGACGCCTACGCGAACTACATGAACGCCTTGACCGACCTCCGACAGAGGACGCTCGCGCACCTTCCCAAGCCGGAAACCGTCTCGCCATTGGCCGTTCCCTAGTCGATTTTCGAAAGCGCGACTCGAGCGGAGGGCGGAAATACCGCCGCCCCGAGGGTGGAGCAGTGCGACGACGGCCGGGACGTAGGGGAACCGCCCGAAGGATTCGGTCCCGGCGGAGGTTCGCATGATCACCCAACTCGCCGGCAACGGCCGGATCCTGCTCACCGTCAACGGCGACGGGGAGTGGAACCAGCTGTTCTACCCGTACCCGGGGCAGTTCCAGCACCTGCGGGAGATGCGCCTCGGCATCTACGAAGTCCCCGACCGCCGGTTCTCCTGGCTGCGCGCCGGGAACGGCTTCTCCGTGCGCCAGGAGCCGAGCGGCCCGGCGAACTTTCCCGAGTCCCGGTGGAACGGGCACGGACTCTCCGTCCGGGTCGAAGACCTCGTCCACCCCAACCACGACCTCGTGCTCCGCGTCATCCGGGTCCGCGCGGACCCGGCCCGGTCGGTCCGGTTGTTCAGCTACCAGTCGCTCCAAATCGCCGAATCGCTCTACCAGGAGACGGCGTACGTCGATGCGGCCGCTCGCTCCGTCGTCCACTACAAGCGTCGGTACTACTTCGAATTCTTCAGTGATCCCACGTTCACGCGGGCGGTCTGCGGCGAGCACACCCTGAAGGGATTGCGCGGCACCTACGTCGACGCCGAGGACGGGCTCTTGGAGGGGCGGACGATCGCCCACGGGGCCGCCGACAGCGCCATCCAGTGGGACGTGGAGGCGGTCCCCGACCGGGATCAGGTCGTGGCCTTGTTCCTCGCCATCGGGTCCAACATCGGGGAGACCCGCCAGATCCGGGAGTACGTCCGGGGGGGCGAGCCGGGCCGATTCGAGGAGGAAGCGCGGGCGTTCTGGAAGGCGTGGGTCCGCCGACGGATGCCGAGGTTCCCCGCCGACCTGAGCGCCGACGCGGCGAGCGTCTACCAGACCAGTGTGGTCATGATGCGACACGCGGCGGGACCGAACGGCTCGATTATCGCCTCGCCCGATAGCGCCGCGCTCGCGGTCGGCGGGGACACGTACAACTACTGCTGGTGGCGCGACGGCGGCTACGTCAGCAAGGCGATGGACGAGGCCGGCCTCTACGAGTACGCCCAGCGGTTTCTCGAGTTCGCCGGCACGTGCCAGAGCCCGGACGGTTCATTCCTCCACCGGCACTTTCCCGACGGTGCCGTTGGGAGTACCTGGCATCCGCCCCCATTCCTGCAAGTCGACCAGACCGCGACCGTCGTGGCGGCCGTCTGGCATCACTTCAAGCGCGGCGGCGACTCCGATGCCCTGCTCGGGCTCTGGCCGCTCGTCAAGGGGGCGGCGACGTTCCTGACGGCGTTCCGCGACCCCGAGACCGGTCTCCCGGCCGCAAGCTTCGACCTCTGGGAGGAGCGGAAGGGGATCCACACCTACTCGACCGCGACCGTGATTCACGCGCTCGAGCGCGCGGCACGGATCGCCCGCGAGCTCGGCAAGGACGCCACGAACTGGCACTCGGCCGCCGACGAGATGCGGGTGGCCGCGCGCCGGCACCTCTGGGACGCGAAGGAAGGACGATTCCTGCGGTCCCTCGACCCGCGAGATGCCGTGATCGACTCCTCGGTCTTGCTTGCCCTGAAGCTCGGGCTCGTCGCCTGGGACGACCCGCGCGCCCGCCAGACCGTAGACACCGTGGAGGGCCGCCTGTGGAACAAGACCGTCGGCGGCTTGGCCCGGTTCGAGGGCGACGAATACTGCGGTCACGAGAACCCGTGGGTCATCTGTACCCTCTGGCTCGCCGAGGCGAAGCTGCGGTTGGGCGACCGCGAGCGCGGTCGCGAGCTGATCGAATGGGTCGCGACGCACGCGACCCCGACCCGACTCCTCTCCGAGCAGCTCGACGGTGCGACGGGCGAGCCGAAGAGCGCGACCCCCCTGACGTGGTCCCACTCGACATTCGTGGACGTCGTCCACAAGTACCGGCTCTCGATGGAGCAGGTCGACCCCACCGAGGAATAGGCCTCTCGGAAACTCCGCCGGGCTCCGGACAACGAACGGCGATGCGCGCCAGGGCCGGCAACCTTAGGTAGCGCGGCCAGGTCCCCCCGACCGCCCGGATCTCGGCGGGCGGAGCGGGGTCACCGATGGAGATTCGCGGGGACCGGGAGGCGTTTGGGGGACCGGGGATCGAACCCCGCTGGACCCACGGGAACAAGGACGGGGTCGGCACCGCCTTCTCGGCCGATTGCAAGCTCTGGTACACCATCTGGCGGGGCGTCGTCACGGAGGTCTACTATCCTCTCGTCGACCGCCCGCAGCTCCGGGACCTCCAGCTCCTGGTGACCGACGGGAGGAGCTTCTTCCACGAGGAGAAGCGGCATCTCACCACCGTCACCGAACGGACGGTGGGACCGGCGCTCGGGTACCGGATCGTCAACACCGACCCCGAGGGTCGGTACGCGCTCCACAAGGAGGTCATCGCCGACCCCCATCTGCCGGTCCTGCTGCAGCACGTTCGGGTGGAGCCGAGATCGATGGCGGCGAGCGACCTCTCGATCTACGTGCTGGGCGCCCCGCATCTGGACGGGAGCGGTTGGGGGAACAACGCCTACGTCGGCCGGATGGCGGGCCGGGAGGTCTTGCTCGCGGAGCGGAACGGCACGTGGCTCGCGCTGGGCGCCACCGCGCCCTTTTCCAAACTCTCTTGCGGGTTCGTCGGCGCCAGCGACGGGTGGACCGACGTCCACGAGCATCTCGGGATGACGTGGGAGTTCGACCGGGCGACCAACGGCAACGTGGCCCTCACCGGGGCGCTCAACCTGGCGGGACGCTCGGAATTCACGCTCGGGCT
>JAKIVT010000133.1 GCA_022750415.1 Thermoplasmata archaeon | reverse complement strand
GTTGCGGGATGATGACACCTAGAACCAGCTGAATCATGATGAATGATGGGCGAGCTGACCGCACCTCAGAGACTTGCCCTTCGCGCATAAACCCCCTAGGCAGACACCTGCACGGCCGGGGGGGTGTGCGGGCGGGGAGCGTCGAAGGTTCCGACCGCCTCTCGCATGCCGTCGAGCGTCTCCCCGATGTAGTAGAGCGTCTGCTCGGTCGTGGCGTGGTTGTAGAGCGCCCGGATCGTGTTGACGTTCACCCCGCGGGCGTACAGGATCCGCCCGAACGACCGTCGTAGGTCGTGCGGCGACGCCGGGACCCCCAGGACCACCGCTAGCTCTGTCACGTCGCGATAGATGGTGCGGTAGCTCAGGGGATACACCCGGTCGGTCGGCCCACGACCCACCACGAACGGCCGGAGCGCCTTCGCCACGGCTTTGGAGATCGGATAGTACTTCCTCGCTCCACCCTTGCGGGTCACCGTCAGCGCGGGCCGGTCCATCGAGAGGTCCACGTCCCGAACCTGGAGGCTCCACAGCTCGCGTCGGCGAAGCCCCGCCCACGCCCCGAGTGCGAGGACGAGTCGATGCCGATCGCTCGGAGCCGCGTCCCACATCCGCTGGATCTGCTCCTCGGAAAACCATCGCCGGTGCGTTGCGTCCCCTCGCCGGCCCCGCCAGATCGGGTCCAGCTTCGCCACTCCCGCGTGCGCCCATCCGAGGAATCCTCTCAGGATGAACAGCGCCTGGAAGGCCGAAGGCTGCACGATTTCGCGGGGCTTTCCGTCCCGTGTTCGCCCCATCGGATGCTCCTTCCACGCGAGGACCATCTCCGCGGTGACGTCCTGAGCATGCTCGGGCGCCTCGAGCCCGGCCGCCGTGAAGCGGCCGGGCCACGCCCGCAGGCAACGTTCGGCTCCTTCCGCGCTGCTCCTCGACCATACTCCTTCGACTCGCTTCGACTCCGCGTACCGCTTGGCCGATTCGATCCACCACCGTTCCCTTGCGGGCACGGTGTCCTCCGAGCCGTCCCGAGAGCATTCCTCTTTGAAGGACTCTCGGTCCGTCCTAGACTCACCCTCGAGCGAGGAGAGGGGAGATAGCGGCCGAAAGGGCTCGGTGGTTGAGAGTGCTCCGGAGGTTGGACCTCCCTGCGCCATCTCGGCCGCCACCGTGACGTGCGAGTGAATTCGGGGATAAGGAGTCGAACCGGCCCTTGGAACGTGAACGACGCCACCGTTCACCCTCCGACGAGAATCGAGAGTTGAAGAGGCCGGATTCAAGATGCCGACGCGATGTCGGATGCCGCCGTCCACCGGCTCGTCGCAATCCCCGGCCCGCGTTTGAACCCCGAAGGGAAAACCTGTCTCCGGCCGCCGCTAATGCTCCCGCCGGGGCTTGAATGGTGGCTCGAGCTCCACCGCGGGGCCGACGGGTCCGTCTGCGTATGTCTCGGCGCACATTCAGCCTGGAGCCTGACGTCCGTCGTCACCGCGCTCGGCGAGGCGATTCCCGGCGTCGAGCTGACGACGACCACGACCTGCCCGCTTGGACCGAGCCTCCTCTCGCGGGGGACGCCCCTCCGCGCGAAGGCGGCCGTGCCCACGCACTACTGGCCGATGCAGCTCCGGGGCGGTCTCGACCGCGCGGGGCCGCTGATCCATCTGCTCGGGTCCCCTCAACTGGACGGTGAGGAGGTTCTCCTGCAACTTCTGTTTCGGAGTCCGGGAGGCTGGGAGCGGGGCTGGTTCGGCGCATCCTACGAGAGTTTCCTAACGGGAATCGACCCGCGGCAGCGGCCGCTCTTTGACCGCCGCATTGCGGAGCCTCCATTCCACGTCGAGATTCGCGCGGCATTACTCGGACCTCACGACTGGCTGGCCGCCCGTGCGGTCGACCAATGGGCGGCCTCCTGGATGTCGATGCACGGGTCCGCCCAGTGGCGGCTCGGGCCGGTCCGGGGCCGCCGGCGGCGGGAGCGGTTCTTTCAATCGATGCGGGACCACGACCTGACGCGATGCGTCGGGAAGAATGGCAGGCGAGACGTCTCGGCGTCGGAGGCGTCGGCCCTTCTTCCGATTCCTTGGCGGGAGAGACACCCGAACCTCACGTACGTCGGAGCGCCGACGGGCGTCCCTCCTACCGAGCTAGTCGCCGACGTGCGTCGGCCCTCGGACGTGATCGTCGGGTCCTCCGGATCCGACCTCGTTCGACTGCCGCCGAGCTGGCACCACCTCGCGATTGTCGGGCGCACTCGGTCGGGAAGTCGACGCTTGCCCAGAACATCGCGCTCCAAATCCTCCGGTCCCAACCCGGGGCCAAGGTGGTCGTCCTGGAGCCAACGGGGGAGCTGATCCACGACCTCGTCGACCGACTCCCGGCCTCAGTCGTGGGGGACGCGATCGCGATCGATCCGGCGCACCCGACCGAGGTCGTGGACGGCCAAACGATGGCCCGCGTCCCGCTGAACCTACTTGGGCTGGAGGACCGAGCGAAATCCGGCACACCCGAGTTCGAGCGGCAGGCCGAGCAGGTCTCAGGGGGCCTCGTCCAGGCGATCAAGAACGCCTGGGGCGAGGAGAGCGTCGGTGGACGGGCCGATTTCATCCTGCGGTCGGTCTTCCAGGCCCTTCTCACGCTCGAGGGGACGAACCTCGTCGACGCGTACACTGCGCTTTCGGACAAGGAGACGCTCCGCCGGCTCGAGCGGCTCGTGCCCGAGGGGCCGCTCCGGCAGGCGCTCCGGACCCACCTTCCGCGTCTCGACTACGCGTTCACGATCTCGTCGCTCGACAAGGTAGGGAAGGTCGCGACGAACCCGATTCTGCGGAAGGCGCTCTGCCAGCGGTACCACCCGGTCTCGTTCGACCAGCTCCTCGACCACCAGCTCGTCCTGCTGGACCTCGCCAAAGGCTCGCTCGGGACCGAGGCGGCGAACTTCCTCGGGGCGGTCTACCTCACCCAGCTTTGGTCGGCGATCCAGCGACGCGAGCGGAAAGATCTGCCCGTCTACCTGATCGTGGACGAGTTCCACAACTACGCGATCCCCGCGTTCGCGGACATGCTGAGCGAGGGGGCCCGGCTCGGGCTCCACGTCGTGGCCGTTACGCAATACCTGAACCGGATCCCACAACGGATCCGCTCAGCCTTGATTGGGAACGTCGACGCCTGGATGCTGTTTTCTCTCGGGACCGAGGACATGAACGAGGGCTGGAAGGTCGTGCAGGGCGACCAATTTGGGTGGACCCCGGACCACCTCGTCAGCGGCCTCGCGCCCCACGAGGTCGCGCTGGCGGTACGCGGGTCTCTGCTCCGGGTCGCGACCTCGCCCCCAGCGCCGCCGAACGAGTCCGTCGAGCAGACCCGGCGGGCAGTTCAGACCAGCTCGGGGCGGTATGCCCGGCCGGAAGACTCCGAGGCATCCCCGCTCGGCCTCTCCTCGGAGCGAATCGCGACGTTCCTCCGGATTCTGCCAGCGATGGACGAGGGGCCGATTCCGGATATTGCGAAGGAGCTTGGTTGGTCGCGTGGGGAACTTGATGCGGCGGCGGTCCGATGCACGGCTTCGGGTGACATCGGCGAAGCGGGGCCAGGAATCGTCCGGCTCACTCGCCGCGGGTTCTTCCACCGCCAGGCGATCGACGCGGCGAGGAACGAGGGCGAGGAGCACACCGACCTTCTGACGGACGCGGCGATGTTCCTCGACGCCAAGGGGATCCGCGTTCGGATCGTCCAACAGGGCGGGGGATACCTTGTCCCCGATGCGGAGTTCGAGGTGAACGGCCGAACGTACAACGTCGAGGTCGAGTGCTCGACGCTCGTAAAGCGGGTGGATCAGGTCGCCCGAAACGTCCGGAAGGCCAGCGGAGCGGGAGGGCGAGGTCTGATCGTCGTCTCCAACGGGGCCATGGCCGAACGGTTCATGGGTGTCCTCGGCGCAAGCGATGGCCCCGCTCGTCTTTGGAGGGATGTGGGGCTCTTGGCAAGGGACGGCGCTGGGCACCTAGTCCCGTTCGAGGACGGGACGACTCCTC
>JAKIVT010000132.1 GCA_022750415.1 Thermoplasmata archaeon | reverse complement strand
GGGCGCAAACCCTTCCGAGCCGACGGTCCCGGTCGGTACCGACCACGCGCGCGGAGACTCCACAGCCATCCTTCGTGCTCGCCGCGTCGAGCCGGGCGACCAGTATTAGAATCGTCCGCTCGATACGTCGGTCGCCGGACGGGCACCGGATTTCAGGAGCTCCCGGAGGACCACGGTGGCGTAGCTCCCCTTCGGCAGCGCAAAGTGGAGTCCGACGCCCTCCCCGTCGGACCGGAGGCCCAGGGGGGGCGTGGCGATGGCCACCGGTCTCCAGGCCCCGGCGCTCGAGAGTTCGGGGAACGAAGGCAGCCGGAAGCCCGCCGGGGCGACTCCGGTCTCGGTCAACACCTGGTCCAGAAGGGCGCCGACCGGTCCGCCCGGATTCGGGGTCGAGTACCCGATCAACGGGCCCGCCAGGCGTGCCCGGCCCTTCCGCACGGTCTCCCGGCACTCGAAAAGGTTTCCCTCCTCGACGGGGATCGGGTCTCGGGACGGTGTGGTGCCGTCCCGGGCGAGCCGAAGGAGCGTGTCCCCGGGGACGGGGACCGTGAACGAGAGCCCGGTCGCCTCCCTCGCGGAGATCCACCGGTTGAACATCCACGATTGGACGGCGTGCACGAAGAGGAGTCGGAGGTCGCGCGCCAGACCCCGGAGCGCCACCTCGGGGGGCGAGCCGCGGGCCAGACGCTCGAGGATCTGCCGCTCGAACCGGTAGGCTCGGGGGAACTCCCGCAGGGCCCGCTCGGCGTCGTGGTCGGCGGCGTAGGCGAGTCGCGCCGCCCGTCCCTCGGGGTCCGAAGCTTCCGGGAGGGCCGCGAGGTACACTTCGACCGCGCCCGCAGTATCCCCGGCGACGAGCGCCTGGCCCACGAGGTGGGTCACGGGCCGAACTTCCCCAAATCGCTGAGGCCCGAAGAAGTTCGGGATCACGGTCGCCGCGTTGAGCTCCCGGGCCGTCTCCCGGAAGATTCCCAACGCTCCGTCGCGGTCGGTGAGTCCGGTCACGCGGATCGAGAACGAATTGCCGTAGTGGTGTCCGAGCGAAAGGCCGTCCCGCGCCCGGTATGACTCGAGGACCTCGACCCCGGGGAGCTCGACTGGGCGGTCCGGGGGGACCCCCCGATAGGAGAGGAGCCGGTCCGCGACCGCCCGACGGTCCTTCGTTCCCGCCCACGCAATCGCGTTGCGGGGGAGGCCGAGCCAGGCGCCCAGCCGAGCGGCGAGCTCGTGCTGCTCCCAGTTCCGACTCCGGACCTTGAGGACGGTGAACCGCCCTTCGGGGTCGGGCATTGGGTAGGAGGAGATCTCGCGGACGAGGAAATCCTCGGCCTCGGCCTTGATGGTGCCGGAGACCGGAGGGGTCCCGGTCGCGTAAAACCCGAGCCCGATCGCCCGCTCGGCCTCCGGCGGCCGCCAACCGCTCGGCACGGCGGCTCGACCGATTCCGCCAGAAAAGCCTTAGCCCACGCCCCCTCCTGATTCTCCTCGGATGATCCGGGCTACCGCCCGCGTCCTGAGGAACGTCATCGAACTCGAGGTCTCGGGAGAGAATTGGACCGCGAAGCCGGTCGCCTCCGCCGAAGGGGCGATCGCGCGGAAGATCGTCTCCCTGTTCTCGACCACGTACGAGACGTACCGGGCGCCCGAACCTGACGTCGTCTACTCGACGGTCACGTACTTTCCGAAGAAGGACGAGATCCTGATCCAGATCGGCGAACAGAAGTGGCGCACGAAGTCGTCGATCTTCGGGCCGATGACGTTCGAGTACGGCGGCGTTCCGTACGAGATCCACGAGAAGCTCACCGGGCGGTTCGCCATCCTCCGCGAGGAGAAGGTCGTCGCGTCCGGAGAACTCGGCTTCCGGTCCTGCGTGCTCCGCGACAGTCCCGCCGACCTGGAGGGGTTCTTCGCGAACCTCGCCCTCGGGTACTTGACGCGGACGCTCGTCTGGGAGATGTTCCGCTAACCTTCGACGCCTACCGGCGCCGTGGAGGTCGGAAGGCGAGCGCCCGGACCGAACGCCAGTGTCGGTGTCGCCCGGCGGGCCGCGGGAGGGTGAACATGTGGTACGGAATCGGCGCCAGCATTCCCATCCCAACGACGACGGCGATGCTGCCGATCAGGTAGGCAAAGTGCCACCCGTACGTCACGAACAGGTAGCCGCCGAGGAGGGTGCCGAAGAGTCCTCCGGCCCCGGCGACCGCGTTGTAGAGGCCGAGCGCCCGTCCCCGACTGGTCCGGCCGACGAGCCGGATCAGGAACATCGTGCTCGCCGTGCTGATGAACGCCCAGGTCACGCCGAGAAGGGCGTTGAGGATGGAGATCCACCCGACGAGGTAGGGGCTTCCGAGCCCGAAGGCGATGTAGATCGGTCCCCAGAGGAAGAGCAGCATCAGGACCGCCCGGCCCGCGAGGGATTGGAGGAAGACGAACTTGGGCGACGCCCACTCCACGAGCTTCCCCGAATGGAAGAAGAGCGCCGTGGACGCGGCGCTCGCCGCGAGGTAGACGATGAACACGTCGGAGTTTCGGAATTGGAGGGTCTCGGCAAGGAACACCGGGAACGGACCGTAGAAGACGTCGAACCCGACCGTCATCACCCCGAGGGCCGCCAGGAACACGATCTCGCGTCGCGGGAGTCGCTCGGCCGGTGCCCGGGTCAACTCGACGATATTGAGGACGCGGCTCCGATAGTGCCGGACCCGCTCCAAGACCCCCCGGTGCAGGTTGATGAGTTCGGCGACACTGCGCCGTTCGACTCGTGCCAGCGGCTCCTCGATCCACGCTGCCGCAATGAACGCCGAGAGGATTGCCAGGGCACCGGCCAGGATCAGCAGCGCGGTCATCGCCGAGATGACCGTCTGGTTCCCCCCGATCACGAAGAGCCAGACGAACCCGAGGCCGAGGCCGACGGTGGTGCCGAGCCCCGAGATCAGGCCGAACAGACCGATGTCCTGCGGCCACCATCGCTTGTGCCGGGTTTCCAGGAGCAGCATCGTCCCGATCGGAGCGCTGGCGGCTGACGCGAGCCCCTCGGCGACGTTCAGCCAGAAGTAGGTGATCAGGTCGTGCGCGAGCGCGATCAGGATGATCGCGACGCCGGTCGCGAGGAACGAGCCCACCAGGAAGAACTTCCGATGGGCAACCCGGTCGGAGAGGTTTCCCCAGAGGATCGTGAACGGCACCTGGCTCATCGCACTCGCGCCGATGATGATCGTGACGGCGAACGCCGAGGCGCCGAAGTGTTCGAGCGCGAGTAGCGGGATGAGCGGGGTCGCAATCCCGTCGGTGATCGCGAGCGGCAGATAGGCGAGGAACCACAGGTCGTTCGACGAGGGACGGACCGAGACGCGGGCTTTGATGTCCACGGTCGGCTGCCCCGGCCGCGAGCGGCCGGGCGAAAATCACGCGGAATCGTCCTTTAAAGACTCGCGCGGAGGGGTAGTGGATCCGGGCGACCCGAGCGCGCCGGTGCTAGGCCGCGGCGACGCCCAACGTTTGGAACAGCTCGAGGAGTTCCTCTTCCTCCACCCACTCCACCCGAAGGTACTCGCGCAGCGTTGCGTCCCCGACTCCGAACCGTCGGGCCTCGTCGACGACGAATTGGTACGCCTCGATCTCGGTCGGCCTCCGAACGTACGAGAGTTTGTTCGGCCAGAGTTCGCGCCCTTCGTGCCGTTGGCGAATGTGGCACAGCTCGTGGAAGATGTCGAGGAACAGCGTGAGCTCGGGACTCTCCAACAGGTGCTCGGAGCCGACCACGATGCAGTCGGAGTCCGGGGAGACCACGGGCTTCCAGCGGCGGCGGAACGACTTCGGAACGTCGTACGGTGCGACGTACATCCACACGTCGTCCGATACGACCTGGACGCACGTCTCGTCGTGGAGCTTCTGGCGTTTGGCGGGGTCCGGCTCGTGCCGCGCGGCCGTCTCGAGCTTGTTGAGGCCGGGGAAGACCGCGAGCAGCGGATGTCGGCCCACCGGCATGTCGCGGATGACCCGGAATCCCTTCGGGGGTGCTTCCCCCTTCGGCGATGGCGGGTCGTTCTTGGGGGCCATCGTCAGGCGGAGGGATTCCGACCCATAAGCATTCGCGAATCCCCGGGGCGAGGCGTCTAATTCTCGGTTGGCGGTC
>JAKIVT010000131.1 GCA_022750415.1 Thermoplasmata archaeon | reverse complement strand
TCCGTCCCGCTCGGGGACGAACGTCTGCGCAAGGATCTCAAAGCCGGCCGATGTGAGCCAGCGACGATAGGTTCGGGCATCGGTGTGACTCCAGTACATCGGGACGTCGCTCCCGAGCCAATCCTCCTCCCATCCCTCGACCGCCCCGTGTCCGAGGACCGCGAGGAACCATCCCCCCGGTACGAGCCACCTTCGGACGTTCCGGAATAACGACCGCTGTTCCGCAAGGGGGACATGAATGATGGAGTAGAGCGCGACGACGGCGGCGAACTCCCCTTCGTCGAATTGGACCGCGCCCATGTCCGCCCGGAGGAAGTTCGCTCCTGCGACGAGGCGCCGGGCCCGCCGAACCATCACATCGGAGAGGTCGACCCCCGTGACGTCGAACTTGGTCGACAAGATCCTCGAGGCCGGAACGCCAGTCCCGCATCCCAGGTCGAGGACTTTCGACCGGACCGGAATCCCGGCGAGGAGAGGACGGAGCCACTCGAGGTACACTCCTTCGTCATGGCCGAAGGGGTCCGCGCCCTCGTGGGGAGAGCGGTAGATCCTCGACAGCGCGTTCCAACTCTCCCGGAGCGTCTGCTTGGGGGAGCCGGTCCTGTCCTGGGAAGGCTCGACCGGGGCGGCAACCATGCGCTGCGAAGCAGCCGAGGAGCATTACCGCGCGGGATTCGACCGGTTCGTGCGTCGCGATCCGGAATGCCTCCGCGAGGGGGACCCAAGATCGGCGTACCCTGGTCCAGAGGAACAGCCCGAGCTCGGATCCGCCACGGGCCTTCGGACACTTCGGACACTTCGGTCGGACGCGAGCTGGGGAAGGGGTTGGACCTGGGCCGTCGCCGACGGACGCCTACGCGCGTCGGGCGGGCGGACCCTGGGGGACGGGAAGCGAGAGGGCTCGCACCTCGACCCCGGGCATTCGGTATCCGGTTACTGGACCGGCCTCGCGGCCACCAGGGGCCGCGCCGCGACGGGGCTGGCCAATCCCAGAATGGGGGAGTGAGACACATGGTTCCCCGCCAGGGTGACCGCGCCGATGTTCGCGAGAGCGCGCCCATGGAGGACGGCGCCCGTCGCGAGAGAGATCGACTTGTGGGCCAGGATGTTCCCGTAGACGACCGAGGTCGTTCCGAGCGTCGCCGAGCTGCCGACCGCCCAGAAGATGTGGGTCGCCTGCGCTCCGCCAGCGAGGATGACCGTCCGGCCGGAGCTCGTGGTGAACTTCGTCGCCATCTGGAAGACCCAGACCGCGGACGGATGTCCATGGGCCGAGAGGGTGAGGTCGCCCGAGGAAATCGAGAGCGAGGAGGTCGACTTGTACAGGCCCGGGCCGAGCGTCTTGCCGCCGAGGTTGCCGGCGACGGAGATGGGGCAGTTGGTCCGCCCTTGGGCCGTGTTGTAGGCGGTCATGAGGGCGAATTCCGCATTCGCGGACGCGGTGTCGGCCTTATCGATCTTCCCGCTGACGGTCCCGGGTGGGAAGCCGGTGACGGCCGAGCCGGGGCTGACGCCGATGTTGCCGGTCACATTGGTCGCGCCGGTGTTCGTGATCGTGGTGCCGGCGAGGATCCGGTAGTGGCCAGCGGCGCCCAGCGGAACCATGGCCTGTCCACACGTCGCGCTCGACACGACGGACGGGACAACGCCCGATCCGACTTGTCCGACGTTTTGGGTGTTCAGAACCATCGCACCTTGTACCAATCCGACCGCACCGGCCAGAAGGAATACGGCGACCACGGCGAGCGCGGCGAGCGGGGCATGTCGTCTCAGGGATACCTGCATGGGCCCCCGGTCGGGTTGGGTGTATTTGGACCGGCCCTTAACTGGAGTCAAGCTTGCCTTCGATATCGCAAGCTGCGCTTCGACCGCCCACGGCGAGCCGAACCTCAACCCCCGGCCCGAGACTTGGGCCTGCTCGTCCGAGTCGAGAAGGCCGCGATGGCACCCTTCGAACGGCTCACCGAAGAAGCCACTGTTTTGCGACGTATCCAAACTCACCCAGCCCCCTCGGAAACGTCGAACACCAGCTCTCCGACATCGGACGTTGCTCCGAAGTTTCGCCCGGTCGCGTCGGGTCCGAGAGCGGGCCACCGGGCCCCCTCCAGGTACAGAGGGGCGTAGGGGGACCGACCCGAGTCCGGTCTGCGTTGGCTGAATTCGATTCAAGGGACACTATACCCCCCCCACGACGAGTCGTCCCGACTGGTCGAAGGACCGAAGGAAGGTACGAAATGCTTGCAAAGACCGAGAACGGATGGAAGAAGATCGCGAGCGTGTTCGTCATCGCGCTGCTGCTCCTTGCCCTCATCGTCGTCATGATCCCGTGGACCGGTGCGAGCCCGAGGGTCTCCACGGGTTCGTCGCGTGCTGCGCCGACCACCGCGCCCGCCCGCCCCGCGGCGACGTGCGGGCAGGTGCCCGTGCCGCTCGGCTCGGCCTCCTCGTACGCCGCCCTCTCGGGGACGACCGTGACGAGCACCGGCGCGACCGCTATCACCGGGGATATCGGGGTCAGTCCCGGCACCTCCGTAACCGGCTTCCCTCCGGGGACCTACACCGGCACCGAGAACGTCTCCAACGCGGCTTCTGCCGCCGCCGAGGCGAACGCGACGCTGGCCTACAACAACGCCTCGAGCCGATCCAACTGCGCGGTCACGGTGGCCGGCAACATCGGGGGACAGACGCTGACGCCCGGGTTGTACAAGTCAACCTCCTCGCTGGCCATCTCGTCCGGGGATCTCACGCTGAGCGGCGGAGGGAACCCCAACGGGGTCTTCGTCTTCCAGGTGGCCTCCGCGTTGACCACGACGTCCGGCCGCGCGGTCATTCTGACCAACGGAGCCCAAGCGGCGAATGTCTACTGGCAGGTCGGGAGTTCCGTGACCCTCGGCACCACGTCGAAGATGTCGGGCACCCTGATCTCGTACGCCTCCATCACCATGATGACCGGGTCCCACCTCAACGGTCGGGCCATGGCCCGAACCGGTGATGTGACGCTCTCGGCGAGCACCATCGTCGTGCCCACCGGCACCACGCAGCCCACCTACACGGTGACGTTCACCGAATCCGGGCTCCCGGGTACGACGCCCTGGTCCCTGGCGTTGAACGGCGTCCAGGGAAGTTCGTCGTCGACGACCATTATCTTCACGGTGGGCGACGGCAGCTACACCTTCCTGGTCAATGCGGTGACCGGATACCGGGCTTCGCCCTCCTCGGGCTCGGTCTCGGTCCAGTCCGGTCCGGCGACGCAATCGATCAACTTCGCGACGGGCAGCACTCCGAAGTTCCCGGTCTCGTTCGTGTCTTCCGGCCTCGTTTCCGGAACCAGTTGGGGCGTGAGCCTGAACGGAGTTCAGAAGACCACGGAGACCGGGATGCTCGCCTTCTCGCTGGCGAACGGGACGTACTCCTACTCGGTGAGCGGCGGGACCGGGTACACCGCTGCGCCGTCCGCCGGAACCGTCAGCGTGGACGGGGCGGCCGTGAGCCAGGTGATCGTGTTCAACTCCTCCTCCGGAGCCGAGACTTTCACCGTGACGTTCACAGAATCCGGACTCAGCGCGGGGACGAACTGGTCCGTGACCCTGAACGGCATTCCGGAACCGTCGTCGAACTCGACGTTGGTCTTCACCGAACTGAACGGCACCAACGCCTACACCGTAGCGACCTCTTCCGGCTACACGGAGACTCCCGCGTCGGGCAACGTCACGGTCCACGGCGCCAATGCGGGGCAGACGATCACATTCACCTCGGTGGGAGGGGGCGGCGGTTCGTCGTCCGGGACCCCGGCGTGGCTTTGGGCCGCACTTGCTCTCCTCGTGATCGGAGTCGTCGCGGCGGTGGGCGCGGCCCTCTGGATGCGGCGGCGCCGCACGTAGGGTGGCCGGACTTTCGCGGCGAGGGACCGCGGTCCGGGGACAACCCCTTCGGGCCCCCGGCCGGGGCTCCTCGCGACACGGGTCCGCAGCTCAAGGTTACTGCCGGCGATGGCGTGGGGCTCGAGCCGAGTCCCCCGCCGACGGCAGGCCGTTGGGTTAGTCCCATATACCCGGGCGCGGTCGGCGCGCCCGGCGTGCCGCGGTAACTCAGTTTGGGAGAGTGCAAGACTGAAGATCTTGAAGCCGCCGGTTCAAGCCCGGCCCGCGGCATCCCCAGCCCCGTCCCCCTTCGCCCGGCCCTCGAACCGGTCGT
>JAKIVT010000130.1 GCA_022750415.1 Thermoplasmata archaeon | reverse complement strand
GATCACCACATCGCCGACCAAGGAAAGCAGCGAGGTGTCGACGGGCCCGGCCAGGTACGTCTCGGCGAGGATGGCAAGTTGGAGCGCGACGAGGAGACCCACGCGCGCCCACGCGGCGGGGGAGCGGAACAATCCAGCGAAGGCTGCGCCGTGCTTCCCGACCACGACCCAGCCGAGGTAGCCGATCCCCCCAAACACGAACGGCCAGACGATCAAGCCCGATGGCGGGATCCCCGGGGAGAGATCGAGCACGAAGGCGTAGTACGCCGCCCAGAGGAGGGCGGCGGTCAACGAGAGCGTGACCGCCAGCCAACGCTGTCGGTTCTCCGGCTCCACGCGCCGCGGACGAAGGCCTCCGCGATAACGATTCGCCGACGTCGGTCGCCTAACTGTACCCCGAGTACTCGAGGCCGAGGTGGGGCAGCGAAACCCCAGTCCCACGAACGACGCGGCCGACCACGCGGGCATCCGCGAACCGGGCCCGGGCGAGCCGCCGCCTCGTCGCTTCGACGGCGCTGGCAGCGACGACCACGACGAATCCGATTCCCATGTTGAACGTCTGGTACATCTCCGCGGCCTCGAGGTCGCCGAGCTCCTGGAGCCACCGGAACTCTCCGCCGGGCGCCGGCCACCGGTCGAGCTCGAACCGCACGTCGTCCCGCAGTCGGACCAGGTTGCGGACCCCTCCGCCCGAGATGTGGGCGAAGCCGTGCGTCGACTTCAGCGCCGCGACCGCCTCGGAGGCACCGACGTAGATCCGGCCCGCCCGGAGGAGTTCGGAGCCGACCGGTCCGTGGCCCCCCGGGCGGGGTCGGTCGAGGTTCACCCGTCGTGTCCGCAAGAGTCGGCGGAGGAGCGTGAAGCCGTTCGCGTGGAATCCCCGCGCGGGAATGCCGAGGACGACATCTCCCGGGCGGACGCTGGCGCCGGTCACGGGTCGTCGCCCCTTCGGGAAGAAACCGACCGCCGTCCCCCCGAGGTCGGTTCCGCGCACCAGCTCGGGGACAACCGCCGTTTCTCCCCCGACCAAGGAGATCTGCCCTTTGCGAAGCCCGCGTCCCAGACCGCGGCCGATCGCGGCGAAGACCGCCGGGTTCGGTACCTCACAGAGGATCGTGTCGACCAGGACGGACGGTCGGGCGCCGACGGCCGCGAGGTCGTTGACATTGACCTGGACGATGTCCTCGCCGACCCCTTCCCAGTCGTTCCGCTCCTCGGCGAGCCGGACCTTCGTGCCCACCGAGTCGGTGGTCACCGCGAGCGTCTCGCGCCCGATGCGAACCAATCCGGCGTAGTGACCAGGGAGGTGGAGGCGTTGACCCGATCTCGAAGGCGGTCGGTAGCGGGTCTCGGCCAGCAACGCGCCGAGGGCCTCGGTAATCGAGCCCCGGTCCACGCCGGAACGAGCGTAGGTCCAGCGGCGTCCGCGGGCCATCGACCTCAACCGCCCACCCGAGCCGCGCCTAAGAGCCTTCGCGTCCCCGGCGGCGCGACGCTTAATCTCCGACGGCCTCCGGACGACCATGGCGGGCGGCTTCGAGCGCGTGGTCGCCGGCCGTGCTTGGGTCCGCGGCCGGTTCGAGCCCGTCGAGATCGGGATCGACGAAGAGGGTCGGATCGGCCGGATCGCGAAGGACCTTCGGGCGACGGGGGACCGCCTCGACCTCGGCGACCTCGTACTGTTGCCGGCGGGGACGGACCTTCACGCCCATTTCCGCGACCCCGGCGGACCCGACCCGGCCGAATCGTTCTCCACGGGGACCGAGGGGGCCGCCCTCGGCGGGGTGGGAACCGTGGTCGACATGCCGAACACCCAGCCGATGGTCAACGACCGGGAGCGGTGGGAGGCGAAGGCGGCCATGGCGAGAGGGCGGCTCGCCGTCGACGTGGTCTTGTTCGGGTCCGCCGAGAGCACGAGGTCGATCCGGTCGCTTGCCCCGGTCGCCGGGGGCTTGAAGCTCTACCTCAGCCCGACGACCTCGGTGGACCCCGGCTTCGACCCGACGCAGCTTGCTCCGGTCCTCGAGATGGCCGCCAACTCTGGGCTTCCCCTGTCGGTGCACGCGGAGTGGCCCGGCTCGTTTCCCCCTCCATCCATCCCCCCGAAGAGCTCCGAGGACTGGAATCGGACCCGTCCCCCCGCGGCCGAGACCGAGGCGGTCGAGCGACTGCTGAAGGGTCCCGCCTGGCTTCGCCTCCACATTGCGCACGTCACGCTCGGCCGGACGGCGGTCCGCGTGGCGGCCGCCCAGGTCTCCTGCGAGGCGACCCCGCACCACCTCCTCCTGGCCACCAAGGCGGAGGACTCGGCGTTTCGCAAGACGAATCCCCCGCTCCGGACGGAGGCGGACCGCGCCGAGCTGTGGGCCGAATTCGTCGCCGGCCGGGTGCCGATCCTCGCCAGCGACCACGCGCCCCATCACGTCAACACGAAGTCGCAGGCGTTCGACAAGGCCCCGAGCGGACTGCCGGGAATCGAAACGACGCTTCCGCTGTTCCTCGATTTGGCCCGGTCCGGACGCGTGCCCCTTCCGGTCGTGGTGGCGGCGGCGATCGACCGCCCCGCACGTTGGCTCGGCCTCCCGGTGGGACGGATCGCTCCCGGTCACCGGGCCAACCTGATCGCTGTGGACTTCCGGTCCCGGCGCCGGATCGAGGGGGCCAAGCTCCGCTCCCCGGCCGGGTGGTCCCCGTTCGAGGGGAAATTTGCCATTTTCCCCCAGGTCCACCTCCGCGACGGCCAGCCCATCGTCGAGGGGGGCGAGTTCGTCGGCCGTCCGACGGGCCGGGTGGTCCGTCCCGAGTACGCCCCGGCGCGGGCCGCCCATCGCCCGCGGCCGCCCCCGCCGCAATCCGTTTAAGGCCCGGCACGACCGCCGGCGCCGAGCAGACCCATGACCGGCGACGTGGTGGTAGAAGGACGGGACGTCTGGAAGACGTACGGAACCGGCGAGACGGCCGTCACGGCGCTCCACGGGATCGATGTGCAGATCCGGCGGGCCGAGATGGTCGCCGTCATGGGACCGTCGGGGTGTGGGAAGACCACGCTTCTGAACTGCTTCTCCGGCCTCGACGACATCTCGAAGGGTCAGGTCACCCTCGAAGGCGTCGACATCCACGCCATGAAGGACCGGGAGCGGAGCGGGTACCGCGCGAAGCGCTTGGGGTTCGTCTTTCAGTCGTACAACTTGCTGCCCATCCTCTCGGCGGTGGAGAACGTCGAGATGCCCCTCCTCATCGCGGGCGTTGCCCCCAAGGAGGCCCGGACCCGCGCGAAGCAGATCCTCGAGGACCTCGGACTCGGGGACCGGCTCGAGCACCGGCCGACCGAGCTCTCCGGCGGACAGCAGCAGCGGGTCTCGCTCGCCCGGGCGCTCGTTGGCCGGCCCGCCATCGTTTGGGCGGACGAACCGACGGGAAACCTCGACAACGAGGGATCCCAACAGGTGACGAAGTTGCTCCGGCAGCTGAACACCGAATACGGGCAGACCATCGTCATCGTGACGCACGATTCGGAGGTCGCCGCCGGGTGCGACCGGACCCTCCGGATGCGCGACGGGCACTTCGTGGATTGACGTCGGAGGGCGACCGTGGCCGTCCCGCTCCTGCTCCTCCTCCCGCTGCTCCTGCTCGCCATCGTGCTCGGCATCTCGGCCCTGCTGGCGGCCACGCATCGGCTCACGTTCCGGATCGCGATGCGCAACGTCAGGCGGGGCGGGAGCCGGACGGTTCTCGTGATCCTTGGACTCCTCGTCGGGACGACCATCATCTCCGGGAGCTTGGTCGTCGGCGACACGGTCAACGCGGTGAGCGTTCACGGAACCTACCTCGCGTACCAGGGCGTCGACGAGGCGATCTACAACCAGTCGCTCGTCACCGGGGGCTACCAGTTCGTCCCGTACTCGACCTACCTCACCATCGCCCACGCCGCGCTCCGCGATCCCGGAGTTTCCGCCGTCACTCCCATGATACTAGGGTCGGCCACGGCGTTCGACCGTACGACTGGATTGCCCCAGCCCGGATTGAACCTGGTGGGCGTGGATCCCAACTCGAGCGGAGCCCTCGGCGCGTTCCATGACGATAGCGGCGCGGTCGTCAACGGGCCGAACCCCGGCTCGGTGATCCTCGACGATGTCGCGGCGTCCGACCTGAACGCCTCGGTCGGCGACCACGTGCTCCTCGTCGGTCTCACCACCGTCCCCCTCACCGTCCAGGCGATCGTCTCGGACAACGACCGCGGGCTGTTCCTGTTCGGGAGCGACGCCTTCGT
>JAKIVT010000013.1 GCA_022750415.1 Thermoplasmata archaeon | reverse complement strand
CAGGCGGTTGATCGCCTCTCCTTCCTCGGCCGGGAGGTCGCGGACGCGCAGCATCGGGGAAGGGGTGAACCCCTCCCCCGGGAAAGTACTTGCGCTCGACCTTCAGGAAACCCTCGACTCGGTTTCCGGTCGCGGCACTAGCGCATCTGGCGTGGGCCGGCCCACTTGCTCTGATCCTTTTGGCCGTCCTTCCGGCCGGTGGGATGGCCGCCCCGGTGAACGGGACGGTCACGAACTGCCTGAACTCGGCCGCCTGCACCTTCACGTTCAATACCTCGGCCGGCACCGGCTGGGCGAACACCACGAACGGGCGGATGTCGTTCCAGCTTCCCGGCGAGGCGAAGGCCTCGTACAACCTCTCCTACTCCGCCTACATCGAGAAGCTCACCGGCACCTACACCTACTGGACGATCGGCAACTTCTACGGTACGGACGTGAACACCGGCAATGTCGTGTACGGCACCACCAACACGAACTTCACCATCACCGCCCACTGCTCCCGCGGCTGCAGCTACACGTACACGACGGACAACGGAACGGTCGTGTTCAAGTTCACTCGGGCCGAGCTGACGTCGACCTCGGTGTCGTGCTCCCCCTCGAGCTTCTATGTTGCGGGGAAGACGACCTGCACCATTACGGTCGCCAACCTTTGGAACAGCTCGAACGTCCCGACGGGAAAGATTCACCTGTCGGCCCCGGGACTTGGGACCTTCACGAACCACGGGACGTGCAATCTCACGGCGGGCAGCTGCACCCTGAAGTGGCACCCCTTGGACAACACGAACGGGTACGTGAACATCGCGGCGAAGTACAATGGGAACTTCGCGTTCTACCCCAGTACCGGGTCCACCACGGTCACGGTCAACGGTGGCGGCTGATCGCCGGAACCAACCGGCGGCTGCAAAGCGGTCTCGGGTCTCCCTTCCCCGGCGCTCGACCCATCTAGCCCCATATCGCGGGCGTCCGTCGCAGTCGGGAACCTACATCGCGCCGGTAGTTTAGCCAAGGTTGAAGAGCGGCGGCACCTGAGGCCGGAGGATGGGACGTCCCCCGAGTACGACGGGCTCGCTGCCCGGTTCACCGGGATCGTCCCGCGGGCCGGCCCGGCCGGGGTGGCGTGGGGGTTTCCGCGTTGCGCGTTGGCTCCCCCTCCTTGCCGTGCTCCTGATGATCCTTCCGGGGAACGTCTCCGGTCATTCCGCCGCCGCCCCGGCTCCGGAAGCTGCCCTGGGAACCGTGCCGGGCCCCGCGGTGGCGCCGCTCTCCCATCCCGCGGCCGCACCGGTCGGCGTTCCCCTGGCCGTCGGCACCTCGGCCGTCAACCTGTCGAGCAACTTCTGGGGCGCGACGGTGAACAACGAGGTCCGGATGTTCCCGGGCGAGTCGACGGCCGTCAATGCCACCCCCGCGCGGGTCCTCGTCTGGCCCGGAGCCATGGCGGGGGAGGATTACGACCCGCTCGCGGACATCCACTACGACACCTACTCGGGAGCGCCGAAGCACGCCCTCACGAACGAAAGCCAGTTCGTCCAAATGTGCAAGGAGACCCACTGCACGGCGATCGTCCAAGTTCCGGCGGAGATCGACAACCCGAGCTACGCCGAAGCGATCGTGAACTACACCGAGGTCAACCTGAGCTTCGTCCCCGCGTTCTGGATGATCGGCAACGAGCCCGAGCTCTGGGGCCACTGGAAGGTCCCGTGGAAGGACTGGCCGACCACCTCCACCAACGGGCCCACGCCGACCGAGTTCGCCCACGAGATCCTCGCCTACGTGAAGGCGATCCGGGCCGTCGACACCACGACCCCGATCCTCGGCCTTCCGGCCTCGGGCTGCACGTGCGGCTCCTGGACGTTCCCGCAGTGGATCTCGGGGGTCCTCAACGTGACGGGCTCGAAGATCCAAGCGGTCGCGTTCCACGAGTACCCCGCGGGATGGCTCGGAACGGGCAACGGTAGCCTCGAAGCGTTCTACGGCACGATCCAGAGCAAGGCGAACATCCCCACCCGCCTCGTTGCGGCCCGCGCCGCGGTCACCTCCTCGTGCCCCGGCTGCAACGTCTCCGTGTTCATCAGCGAAGTCGGTTCGGCGCTCTCCTGGTCGTCGTACGGCCAGTACGCCATCGGATTCTCGGGGTCGTTGAGCCTCGCCTCGCAGGTCACGCAGTCGATGGACGACAACCTCACGAATCTCGACCTGTTCGCGACCGAGCTCGCCACCACGAACTCCTGGTTCAGCGCCCAGGGGCTCGCCCGGGTGGACTACACCCTCTACACCAACGTCCTCGACCATCTCGGCACGGAGGCGTTCCCCGTGAACGTCACCGGATTGGGCCACACCCTCTACGCCATCGACACCGTCGCCCCCAACGACCAGGGTCGGCGGGACCTCTTGGTCGTGAACGACAACATTTCCAAATCGATCGCCTTCACGCCCCAGTTCGCCGAGTCTTCCGGCCCGCTCCGCGTCGAGTCGTGGAGCTGGAACGGGTCGATCCACCACACCGGATCGAATTCGACCGATTGGGTCGAACCGTACACCGCGAACCCGGTCCCCCAGGAATTCCCCGACGGGTTGCCCGCGAACTATACCCTCCCCCCCCAGAGCCTGGTCCTGTTCGAGGCGTATCCGTCGGGAGGCACGTACGTCCGGCTGGTCGAGAACGGGGTTCCCTCCCCGGCCCCCTGGTACGCCAGTCTTCGCTCGAACTTCTACGAGTCGACGGCCTCGAACATCTCGCTCGTGCTTCCGACGGGCACCTACGCGGTGGGGTCCATCCCGATCTTGCTGCCGGTTGGGGGACGGGAACGGGTTCCGTTTGAGCAGCTCGCGCCGCAACCTCTCCCCCCGTTCCAGGTGAGCGGGCTTTACGCGAACCTGACCATCCCGTTCGGGATCCAGTGGCGCCTGAACGCGACGCCCTCACCGGCGGCCGGCGGAACGGTGGTGCCAAACGTCGTTTGGTGGAACGACAACCAATCCTTGACCCTCACCGCCACGCCGGCGGTCGGGTACGCGTTCTTGGGTTGGAGCGGCTGGGGGCCGGGGAGCAACAACAGCACAAGTCGGTCCGTCACCATCGACCCGAAGGGGCGGATGTCGGAGAAGGCCCGGTTCGTGGTCGGCGAAACGATCGAGATGTACGAGTTCGGCCTTCCGACCGGAACGCCGTGGTCGGTCACGATCCACAACTTCACCACGCAGTCCAACGCGACCACGCTCCTCGTCTACGAGCCCATGGGACACTTCGGGTTCACGGTCCACCCGGTCCCGGGGTACCGGGCCCTCCCCCGGAACGGGGGCTTCGTCGTCAACAGTTCCTGGCGATCGGTCGAGGTGCAGTTCGTCCGGATCACGCCACCGCCGCTCCAGTTCCCGGTGGTGTTCCAGATCACCGGCCTACCGCAGTACACATCCGTTTCGATCACGGTGCGGGGGGCCACCCAGAGCACGCAGGTGAGCGGAGCCCAGTTCCAGCTGACGAACGGGAGCTACGCGTACCACGTCGGGTACATTCCCGGCTTCCATCTCGACGTCACCGGCAAGACCTTCGCGGTTCGGGGCGGGTCGCTCTTCGTCACCCTGTCGTTCGTTCCGACGGTGTACACGGTCCGCTGGGAAGCGTCGAACACCCAGGCGGGAATGAACTGGACCGTCGTCGTGGAAGGGCAGCCGATCTCGGCGACCTCCGCGTGGGCGTCGAGCACGTTCCCGAACGGGTCGTACGTGTACACCCTCGAACTTCCGGCCGGCTATTCCGCGACCCCGAGGATCGGGGTGCTCGTGGTCAACGGCTCGGTGGTCGTGCTCCCGATCCTCTTCGGCCTCGTGGAGTTCCCGGCATGGTTCCAGCTGATGGGACCGGCGCCGTCCAGCGCCTGGTCGATCCGCCTCGGCAACGCAACCCAAGGGGCGAGCTCGAACGGGTCGACGTTCCTCGCGGCGAACGGTACCTACACGTTCGATGTCCACGCCCCGCCCGGGTACTACGCGGTACCGTCGCATGGGACGATCACGATCGCGGGCGTGACCGCCCCGACCGAGATCCGGTTCCATCTTTCCTCCGAGCAGCCCTCGGCGGCGTTGGTCGCAGCGCTGAGCGCCGGCGCGCTCTGGACCTCGCTCTGGATCGGGGTGTCGGTGTTCGTGGGATTCGCGATCTTCCGCGGGCTGCGACGCCGGGACGGTTGACACCGCGGATGCCGGGCCTTGGGAGCGCCTCGGGCGCGTCCGCTCCCGGGGAGCGGTGAGCCCCCGTCATGCTCCTCGGTGCCTTCCAGGACCTGTTGCGCTCGCTGGGGATTCCCCTCGGTGGGATCCTCTTCGGTCTCGCGTTAGGGGGTGGGCTGTTCGCCGCCGCGGAGTGGCTCCGCCGTCGACCGGCGAGGCCCAACGCGGGCACGGTGCGGATCCGGGTGGTACCGGACCCGGCCACGGTCGGCCCGGCGGACACCGGACCTCCGGCCGCCGACCCGCGACCCATCGCGCCGGTTACCGTCACCGACGCCGAGGGGTCCCGGACCGTTTACCTTCGGGGCGCCGGGGCCTCGCCGAACGCTCCTCTGCCGCGGGCGCGACGGTTCATGGCCGTCCTGGCGGTTTCGTTTGTCGCGCTCTCGACGATCCAGCTGGCGTTCTTCTCCCGGCTGTTCCTCCCCTACGACCACCTGGTCGCCGCCGCCGGTGGCGCGCTGTTCTGGCCGAACCCGTGGCCCGGGGTGTACGCGGTCACGTCCGCCTCGCAGCTCGTTCCCGACTACATCTTCCCGATGTACCTCGCGGCGATGGCTGCGTTTGCGATCGCGGGCGGGCTCGTCTACCGCCGCCCCGCCCTCCCGGCGTACCGCCGCGCCGGGGCGCTCGGGCTGATCCTCCTCTACGTGGGCGTTGAGGTCGTCGTCGACGCCGTCTTCTTCACGGTCCCAGGGCAGAGCATCCGCAATCTCGCGATCGTGGTCCGCACGCTCACCGGAGGGATCTTCCTCTCCGGGCTCGTGTTCACGACCCTCTTCCTTCCGACGGCCCAGCTGGTGAAGCCCCGGTTCCGTCGGGATACCGGCGCGCTCGTCCAATTCTTCGGCACGGGGGTCCTCGCGATCGCCCTCGCCACCCTCGCCCTCCTCCTGATCGATCGCTCCCTCGGCGACCGGTCCATCCTGTTGCCGTTCACCCTCCTGCTCCTCCTGCCGCTCGTGACCCTGGAGACGTTCGTCGCCCTCAACCGGCCGCTCTACTTCCGCCAACTCCGCCGCCGGCCGCTCCCGCCGGTCGCGAAGTACCATCCCCCGGTCTCCATCCTCATGCCGGCGTACAACGAGGAGGAGTGGATCGCGGAAGCGATCCGGCTCGCCGACTTCGCGGCCGGTAAATATCCGGGTCCCGTCGAGATCATCGTCGGCAACGATGGGTCCACGGACCGGACCTCGGAATTGGCCCGTGAGGCCATCGGTCGGTTGGAGCACGCGAAGGGATTGGTCGTCGACCTCCCGCACGCGGGGAAGTCGAACGGCCTCAACGGGGCCCTCGCGCTTGCCACCGGGGAGATCGTCATCCGGTTGGACGCGGACACGTTCGTTTCGGAGCGGTACGGCTTCGCCGCCATCATTCCCCACTTTGCCGATCCGCAGATCGGAGGGGTCCAGGGTTCGATCCATCCTCGCCAGAGGAAAGGATGGACCCGAAAGCTGCGGGCGCTCGAGATCGCCTGGGGCCACTACTTCCAACGACCCGCGATCATGGGGGCCCGCTCCGGCGAGGTGATCGACGGACTGTTCTCGGCGTTCCGCCGGAAGGACCTCGTCGCGCTCGGCGGCTGGGTCCCATGGAACGGCGAGGACACGGAGCTCTCCATGCGGATCCAGCGGCTCGGCTACCGGGTCCGCTTGGAGTTCGGCGCCCGGGCGTACGAGGACGTTCCCGAGAACTACCAGCAGTTGCGGAGGCAGAGGGTCCGGTGGGCCCGGGGGATGCTGATGGCGAACGGGCAGCACTACCCGTCGCTCGTCAGTAAGACGCCGGAGTTCGCGGGGCTTGGCGTGCTCCTGTGGTTGCTCACCTTCGCCCGGTCGGGGGTTCGCAGCCTCGTCTACGTGTTCCTCTTCCTCCTGTTCCTCGTGCTCGGCGTCCACGCGATCGTCGACGTGGCGTACCTCCTCCTCCTCGCGTTAGGGATCCGGGCGGTCCCGCTCGCCTACTTCCTTGGGAAGATGGGCCGGTGGGACATGCTGGTGTGGATCCCGTTCTTCCCGGTCGCGAGCGTGCTGAAGCAGTCGTTCCGGTTCGAGGCGTTCGGGCTGATGGGTCCCGAAGCGAACCACGAGTACGCGTGACCGGGGCAAGTCTCCTTCAAGAGTCTCGCCGCTTCGCGGGGGGGATGTCGGTGCGTCCTCCGAATTTCCACGCGTGCCGACTCGGACTTTGGATGGGGACCCCATGACCACCCGACGGCGGCGGCGACCCCGCGCCGCGTTTCCGAAAATCCCGCCGAGGACCGGGAGGGAGCCGCACCCCGCTCCTCGGGGATTCCGTCCGAAGCGGGACGCTCCTGCCGGCCGATCCCCCCTCCTCGAAGTGTTCGCCGGGCTCGAGAAGACCGTCCCGTTCCGGAAGTATCCCGGCGACGATGCCGCCACGCTCCGGATCGCCCGCCAGACCTGGGCCCATGTCACCGACGGACCCGGGTGGATGTACGTGGCCCCGCGAAGGACCCCTCCGGAGGTCCGCGCCGCCGGCTTTCGGATGGTGGAGAGCCAAGACGACGAGATCGTCGTCGCCAGCTCCTACCTCGCGAACGGCCCGACGATGGACCTCTATCTCGACATCATCCACGAATTCCTGCACATCCTCCAGCGACGGCAGGGACGGGAGCTCTGGGTGGGCCGAAAGGTCCCCTACGTCGACCGCCCCACCGAGGTCGAGGCGTACGCGTTCTCCGTTGCGGAAGCCCGGAGGCTGCACGTTCCGGATCGGTATCTCCGGGAGTACCTTCGGGTGACGTGGGTCCGGAAGTCGGAGTACCTCCGATTGCTCCGGCACGTGGGCGTGTCCTCCGCGTAGGAAGGACCGGGCCCGAGCCCGGCCGGAGGCCGAGGAAAGGGTTCCGGGGTCGGCGGGAACGACGTGCGGCTTACGGGCGGGACGACTGGTATAGGCCGACCAGGACATCGCCGGGAGCGTGGACGACGGCGTGCCAGCCCATTCCCGGAACTTCCATCTTCGGCACGACGACCTTGGCTCCCTCGGCCTGGACCGCCTTGAGCGTCTCGTCGAGGTTCATCACGGTGTGGTACGCGATCGTACCGGAGTTCTCGCCCTTCTCGATGAGTCGGACGCCGGCGCCGGAGCCCCGCTTGACCTCGTCGGTGCGAAGTCCGTAGCCGCCCATCTCTTCCATGACCCGGAAGTGGAATCCGAGGGTCTTCTCGAGGAACTTTCGGGTGGCGGCCGGGTCTTTCGAGGCGTACTCGATGTGGTCGGTCGTTACGATTTCGTGGTGGCTCATGGAATCCTACTCCCCCGACGGGGAGCGCGAATCGGCCTCCCTCCAGATAACCCCTCGGTGCGTCGCGTTCCCGAGAGGCCCCTCCGAGGGTCTCGTCGTCCTTCGGGGACCCAGTACCCCGACGACGTCTCCGGGACGCGGGGCTCTCTAGGTGGAAGGGGACGTCCCGGACCGGTGGCTCGGGAGTCGCATCGGCCGCTCGCCCGACACGAGGTAGACGACCCACTCGCCGATGTTGACCGCGTGGTCGCTGAGCCGCTCCAAGTACCGGTTGATCAGGATGCACTCCGCCCCGGTCCGCGGCGTGATCGTCCGACGGGCCATCCCGTCGATGATCAGCTGGAACAGGTCGTCGTGGAATTGGTCCACCGCGTCGTCGTCGGAGTGGATGTGCGAGACGCTCGTGGCGTCGCCGGCCAGGTACGCGGTGACCGCCGTCCGGATCATGCCGACCGTGAGGTTCCCCATCTCCCGAAGCTTGGGCAGGCTCTCCCGGCCGTCCCCCTCGCGGTGGAGCTCGTGGGCCGATTCGGCGATGTCTTTGGCGTACCGGCCGATCCGGTCGAGGTCGGTGGTTACCTCGAGCGCGACCGTGATGGTACGGAGGTCTCTCGCGACGGGGGCGTGAAGGGCGATCGTTTCGACGCAGTTGCGGACGATCCGCTCCTTGAGGCCGTACACCTCCCGGTCGAGGGCGCCGACGTCGCCGACCACGCCGGTGTCCGGCGAGTCGAGGCCTGCGACGGCCCGTTCGATCGCTTGGACGCTCAACGTCGCGATCGTCTCCATGTTCTCGCGGAGCTGGTGCAGCTCCTCCGAGAGCGCCTTCCGCTCGACCGTGCCGGGCATGTTCCTACCCAAACCTCCCCGTGATGTAACTCTCGGTGAGCTTCTCCGCGGGCCGCTCGAACAGGTCGCGCGTCGGCGCGATCTCCACGAGCTTCCCGAGGTACAGGAACGCGGTCCGGTCGGCGACCCGGGCCGCCTGCTGCATATTGTGCGTGACGATGATCACCGGCACCTGGTGCTTCAGGTCGAAGATGAGGTCCTCAATCCGAGCCGTGGAGATCGGGTCGAGCGCGCTCGCCGGCTCGTCCATCAGAAGGACCTCCGGTTGGACGGCGAGCGCCCGGGCGATGCAGAGCCGCTGCTGCTGGCCGCCGGAAAGCTGGAGCGCGCTCTGGTCGAGCTTCTCCTTCACTTCGTCCCAGAGCGCCGACTTCTTCAGGCTCTCGATGACGAGGGTATCGATCTCATCGTGGCTGTAGCCCCCGTGGAGCTTCAGGCCGGCCGCGACGTTCCCGTAGATCGACATCGTCGGGAAGACGTTCGGGCGTTGGAACACCATCCCGATCTTCCGCCGGATCTCGGTCGGGTCCTCCTGGTAGACGTCGTTGCCGTCGAGGAGGACCCTGCCCTCCGCGCGTGCCTTCGGTTGGGTCTCGTGGATCCGGTTGAGGCACCGGATGAACGTCGATTTGCCGCAACCGGACGGGCCGATGATCGCGGTCGCCTGCTTGTCGGGGAACGTGAGGGAGATGTCCTGGATGGCGTGGGTCTTGCCGTACCAGGCGTTCAGGTGCTCGACCACGACCTTGTCGCTCAGGTCGTCCGCCCCCCGAACCGATTCCGTAGCGCGAGCCGGGCCCCGACGCTGATCACGAGCATCATCAGGACGAGCATCAACGCTGCGCCCCAGGCGAGCTGCGTCGTGTTTGGTTCCCCCCCCGCCGAGAACTGGTAGATCAGCACCGGCAGCGACGGAGTCCAACCGGAGAGCCCGAAAATCGACCCTGTCGTGAACCCCGCCGTGAGGAGGAGCGGCGCGGTCTCGCCTCCGGCCCGCGCCACCGCGAGGAGAGCCCCGGTGAGGACGCCGCCGCGGGCCGAGGAGAGGACGATCCGCACGATCGTCCGGTGGCGGGGGATCCCGAGTGCGAGCGAGGCTTCCCGGATCGACGTCGGCACGAGCCGGAGCGATTCTTCGCACGTCCGGGCGACCACCGGGATCATGATCACGGCGAGCGCGACAGCCCCCGTGTAGCCGGAGACGGCGCTGAAGGTGCTGATCCACCCCTCCTGGGCAACGAAGTAGAAAATCCCGAAGACGAAAACGCCGATCACGATTGAGGGGATCCCGGTCATGACGTCGGCCAGGAATCGGGCCGGACGGGCCAGCGGACGTTCCGAGAACTCGGAGAGGTAGATCCCGCCGAGGATGCCAACGGGCAGCGCGATCGCCGAGGCGAGGCCGACGAGGAGGAGCGTGCCGAGGATTGCGTCCGCGACTCCCCCCTGCGGGCAGGGGGCACCGGCGGCCGGATTGCACGCCTGCGGCGGGTTCTTGAGAAAGAACGAGGGGGTGATCGCGCCGGCCCCGTTGACGAAGCAGGTGTAGAGGATGCTGGCGAGGGGCGCTAGCATCACCAGAACCGCGACGGCGCAGAGGCCGAGCAGCACGAAGCTCTTCGCGCGGCGCCGCCGTCGCTTCGGGGGCCTCATACGCCCGCCTTCCCGATGCGGGTCATCGACCGCAGCAGCAACCGCGCCACCACGTTGACGAGGAGCGAGAGGGCCATCAGGATCAGCCCGAGCTCGACGAGCGCGGACCGTTCGAGCCCGACCGCATTTCCGAAGTTGATCGCGATCTTGCTCGACAAGGTTTGCCCCGGGTCGAACAGGGAGCTCGCGAAGTTGTCGGAGTTCCCGACCGTCATCGTCACGGCCATCGTCTCCCCCATGGCGCGGCCCAGTCCGAGCACGGCGGCGCCGAAGATCCCGGTCCGGGCGTAGGCGAGCGGGCCGAGGCGCGTCGCCTCCCAGCGGGTCGCTCCGAGGCTGAGGGCGGCTTCCCGCTGGCTGTCGGGCGTCGCCCGGAGCGCCTCCCGGCTGACCGACGAGATCGTGGGGAGGATCATGATCGCGAGGATGATGCTCGCGGTGAGGATGCTTGCGCCGCTCTGGCTCCCGGCGTGCTCGGCGAACAGCGGCGACCATCCGAGGTACTTGGCGAGAAACGGGTCGACCGAGGTCCGCATGTACGGGACGAGGACGTAGAGCCCCCAGAGACCGAACACGACCGACGGCACGGCCGCGAGCAGGTCCACCACGGAGGCCACAGGGGCCCGAAGCCAGTCGGGCGCGAGTTCGGCAAGGAAGACGGCGCCGCCGAGCGAGAGCGGGACCCCTATCAGGAGCGCGATCGCGCTCGTCTCCAGCGTCCCGGCGATGAATGTCGAGGCCCCGAAGGTGACCGGGGGGAGATTCGAGTCCCAGATCCGACCGATGAGGAAGGCGGGGCCGAACCGAACGATCGCGGCCTGGGCGTCCTGCCCGACGATGAGGACCAGCAGCACCGGCAGGGCGACGAGGGTCGCGGCGGCCGCCAGGGCGAAGGCGCCGAACGCCTCATCGGCCCACCGGGCCCGACGGCGCTCGGACGACCCCGGCGGCTCGGGGGAAGGGGTTGGGGGGGACTCCCCGGCGGACTTGGGGAGCGGGGCTTCGCCCGCACCCGGTCCGGCCGGAGGTTCCCCCATCGGTCGACCGTCCTACCCTTCGTCCGGTTAGTGGGACGTCAGCGCCTGTCCGTTGTACAGGACGCCGTTGATCGCGGTCTCATCGGACGCCACCACGTTCGCCGGCAACGGGACGTACGACAGTCCGGTCGAATACGTCTGTCCCGTCGTCACGGCCCACCAGAGGAACGCCACGACACCCTGCGCGTGGGCATGCGACTCGCTCGAACCGTACGCCGCACCGAGGTCGGAGTAGACCATCACGTACGAGAAGGTAGCGATGGGGTACGTCGTGCTCCCGGGCTCGTTCAGGAGCGAGACGGAGTCCCAACCGGCCTCGGCGTTCGCCGCCGGCAGGCTGCCCGCTTGGGCGGCGGCGGCGGCGGTGTTCGTCTCGTTCGGCAGGATGAACTGGCCCGCCGGGTTCCCAATCGCGCCATACGCCAGACCGTTCGTGACCGCGTAGGCGAGGTCGACGTAGCCGATCGAGTTCGGGTCGGACTTGACTGTCCCCGCGACCCCGAGCGACCCGCTCTCCTTGATGCCGACGGGCCAGGTGACGCTCGTCCCGGACGAGACCTTCGACTTCCAGGTGGAGTTCTCCAGCGAAAGCCAGCTCGTGTAGACGAACGTCGTCCCGCTTGAGTCCGCGCGCTCGACGACCGTGATGTTCGCGCTCGGGAGCTTCGCCCCCGGGTTCAAGGCGGTGATCGCCGGGTTGTTCCAGGTCGTAATCTGGCCGAGGTAGATCCCCGCCAGCACGGACCCGCTGAGGTTCAGTCCCTTCGCGACGCCCGAGACATCGTAGATGATGGCGACCCCCGCGACGAGCTCGGGCAGGGTGAGGACCGTCGTCCCGGCCGGCAGCACGCTCACCTGGGTGCTGGAGAGCGGTGCATCGGACGCGCCGAAGTCGATGGTCTTCTGCGTGAGGTCGGTCACGCCGGCGCCGCTACCGACGCTGTTGTAGCTGAGCTGACCACACGTGTATTGGTTCGCCCAGAGGGTCATGAGGGGCTGCGCCAGGCTCGAACCGGCCGCATCGATGGTCTGGCCGCGGCCCGCCGGGCAGTTCCCCGACGAAGCTTTCGAGAACCAGCCCAGCGCCGCGCCCGCGCCGACGATCCCGACGACGACGATGACGATCACCACGATCGCCGCGTACATCGGCATCCGGCTCCTCGACTGCTTCGGCAAGTGGCCCCGGTCCTCGGCACTCGGGGTGTTGGTCGCATTCGGTTCTGTTCCGCTCGGGTTGTTCGCACTCATTCGGTTTTTTCCTCCGTTGGGGGTTTCTACTTGGGGAGAGGCAGGCCGACGGCCCGGCTATCGGACGCGAGCGTCGGCCGTGCGGTCACGCGGTCCGACGGCGGCACCGCGAGCTGGGCGATGTCCTGAGCGTAGGCCGTGATGCGGTCGAGGGACTCGATGAGGAGTCCCAGGTTCGCGATGACGCTCGGCGGGACCGGCGAGGTTCCGCTCCGCGCCCAGAAGCGTTCCCGGAGCGCGGCCGCGGTCTCGTGGAGCGCCTCACCGGCATCGATGACCAAGTTCGCGTCCGTGGGGTCGCGGGCCTCGGCGACCCCGCACGCGAGCTCGAGGTGGCCGACGACCTGGCGGTGGTACGCGGTCAGGGCGCGGTAGGTTGTGTCCGGGAGGTTCGCCTCGCGGAGGCGCGAACCCCGCTCCGCGATCAGCACGGCGTGGTCGGCCGACCGCTCGAGGGACCGGGCCCAGAACAAGGGGGCGAACGTTTCCGAAAGCGCGGAAGGGAATCCGCCGGGACCGGCTTCGGGCCACGGGCGCAGGACCAGGATCCGCTCGATCAACCACGCCTGGCGGTCGACCTCGTCATCGCGCGCGCGCCAGTCGTCCTTCGGGTTCGCTGAGGAGTCGACCCACGAGCGTCCGGCATACCGGATCCTCTCGACGACGACCTGGGCCATCCGCCGAAGGACTGGCTCGACGGCGAGCTCGGCTCCTCGGCTCACATCGGCCACGACGAGCCGGTCGCCGTCGTCGCTGACGAGCTCGGGTCGGATCGTCCGGCGGACGAAGTCGAGGACGGCCCCGCGAGTCGCGGGCGACACTCCCGACGGCTCGGTGATCTCGAATCGCTGGGCTCCGGAAAGGTACGCGCGAAGGAGCTGGCGGAAGAGGTGTTCCGGGGTCGCTCCGGTGGCCACGTGGAGCTGCGCGGTGGCCGCGGTCGAGAGGTCCTGGACGTCCCGGACGAGGATGGTCCCGTCCGGCCGCGTGGAAACATACACCGCCCCTCCGCTGCGGAGCCCGTGACGGGTGACCCACGGACGCGGCAGGGCGATCCCGACGCTGACCGAACCGAGTCGGTGGAGCCGGCGTTCCTCGACGTCCGGCCCGAGCTCTCCCGCCGACGGGCGGCTCGGGCGGGTCGTTCCGGCTTCGGCGCGGGACATCGAGTCGGGGACCCACACCGTGGAATATATAGAATTATGATTTAGACTATAGATACATCTATAGACCGATAGAGCCCGGCATATGCGACGGAGTCGCAACGGTCGCCCCGGCTCGTCTTATCGAGAGCCATTATTGGATTCGCCCGATGGCGGGAGACGCCTCCTCGAGACCCCTCGCTTCCGCGACCGGGGCCGGGGTCGCTCCGGACCCCTCGGACCTTTCCGCGGTCCGCAAGGCGAACTCGTGGACGGACGTGTCCCTCCCGACGCGCATGTTTCCGTTCACGGTGAGCCAGAGCGTCGGGGACCGGAGCCTCTCCGACCTCCGCACCCGGGCCGTCGAGGTCCTCGCCCGGTCGGGGTACCCGGTCGTACTCGATTCCCCGGCGGTCTTGCCACTCCAGCTCGGATCCCACCCTGGCGGGACCCAGGTACGAGGGATCGTCGTCGGCGAGCATGGGCTTAGTGTCGACGTGGTCCGCCGGAAGAAAGCGCTCCGCAATACTCTGGTGTCCGTCGCGGTACTGGCCGTCGGAATCGCGATCAACATCGCGTTTTTCCCTTCGGCGCTCGGATGGGGAGGATTCGTCCTCTTCGCGATCGGCCTCATCGGTGCCCTGACGTTCGGCCCCGCGTACGGAACCTTCGACAGCGAGGTCGCGTACATCTCCTACTCCGCGCTCGTCCACTCGACGGCGGAAGCCGCGGTCCCGCTCCCCATCCAGGTCGCGGTCGGTGTCGGCAAGGTCGCCTCGGCCAACTGGGCCAGCAAGACCGGGAGCGGACGAAACTTCAAGGCGGTCGTTCCCGACGCCGAGGCGCTGCGCGACGTCCCCTCGACGATCCTGGCGGGGGTCCTCGGCTGGGCCCGGGTCGTCAGCCGCGCACGGTCAACAGCGTCTCGATGAGTCCCACCGGCGGCGCCCCGTTCGCGAGGAGCCGGTCGTGGAACGCCTTCAGGGAGCCGTGGAAGCGCGGGCCGAGGAGCTTGCGGCGGGCCTCGAGGATCCGGAGTTTCCCGAGCGTGTAGCAGAAGTACTCCGGGTTGAACGTTCCGCGGATCGCCTCCCGCTCCGCCGGCAATTGCTCGAAATGGGCCTTGTCGACGAACAGCTTCGTCGCCTCGGCGAGCGTCATTCCGCCGGTATGGAGGCCGACGGAGGCGATCAGCCGGCAGTCGCGGAGGAGCGCGTCGTGGATCTGGGCGACCTCGGCCTTCCAGTCGGCGCCTCCGATGCCGGCCTCGATGGCGAGCTGCTCGCAGTAGTGGGCCCAACCCTCCGTGAACGAGGGGGAGAGGAACACCTTCCGGGCCAGGGAGGTCTTGCCGTGCCGGAAGTGCAGGAACTGGAGGTAGTGACCGGGAAACACCTCGTGGACGGTGATGTTCTTCAGCATCGTCCGGTTGAGGGACCGAAGCCACTCTTCCTGACGTTTCTCCGGCCACGTCGGGTCGACCGGCGTGACGTAGTAGATCCCCTCGTCCCCGCCCTGGTCGAACGGTCCTGGCGGGTTCATGCTCGCCGTGGAGAGAGCGCGGCCGTACGACGGAGTCTCCTCGACCCGGCAAGTGGCCGGCTCCGGGATCGTGACGAGGTCCTTCTCGAGGACGAACCGCTTCGTCTCCTCGACGAACCGCTGCGCCGAGGGGACGAGGTCCGATGCGGTCGGGTGGTCCTGGTAGAGCGTCTCGAACAATTCGCCCGTCCGGTCGGGACGTCCGGCGATCTCCTCGAGCCGGGCCTGGTTCCGGCGGAGGTCGGCCTCCCCCTCCCGGCGGATCTCCTCGAACGGGGACCGGATCCCTTCGCGGACCCAGAGGAGCCGCTGGTACCGGGCCGCTCCGAGAGCGAATTCGTCGGTCGCCTTCGGCATCCACTCCGAGCGGACCCGCTCGAGGAACTCGGTGAGGGCCGCCTCCGCCGTGGTGCGGGCCGCGTGGACCCGGTCGCCAAGGGTTCCGGACTCTTTCCGGGCGAACGCCTCGGCTTGCTCGAAGTGGGACGGAAGTCCCCCGCCCATGGCGAGCGTGAGGGTCAGGAACGGTTTCGGGAGGACGGCCTCCAGGCGACGGCGTCCGTCGTCGAGGTACTTCGGACCCGCCTCGAGCGTCCGGACGATCGCGTCCACGCGGGCGGGGACCGGCGCGTAGTCCCGGACCATGTACGAGGTCAGGGAGATCCCGCCGACGTACGACATCGGGTTTCGGTCGAGGTCCCGGCTCTCGACGATGTCGAACCTCGGGGATTCGAGCAGGAGCTCGAGCAGCGAGCGGTCGAGCGCGCGCGAGGCGGAAACCGAATTGGCCGGCACGGCGCCGAGGCGGCTCAGCAGCCGGTCGGCCGTTGCGACCCACCGCTCGGTGCCCGCCCGCGACAGGTCCGGGACCCGCCCGTCGTACTGGTGGAGGCCGAGGAAGACCGCGTAGCCGGGCTGGAGCTCGAAGAAGTGGTCGACGACCTCCTGCTCGAGCCGGTCGAACTCCCCGGCGCTTCCCGCCGATTCCGGCCGGTCGGTCATGAGTAGCGGGGAGGTCACGGACCCGGCTTTATGACCCCGAGCCTCCGAGTTTCCCTCGGGGAAGCACCCCGAGGACCCGTGGCGTCGGGTCCGCGAGACGACGGGCCTCCGTGCCGACGGTCACTCGTTCCAGGTCATCCGGCAGGTCGGGCAGTACGAACCGGAGAGCTCCGACCCGCAAAGGAAGCAGTGGCCGGGGGCGGTGAGCGGGCGATGCACACTCCGACTCTCTCCGTCGGCGGCCTCCGGGAGCCGGGGAGGGGTGCTCGGGGGAAGCTCGGTGGCGGAGACCTCCGGACCGGTCGGGGAGGACTCGGGGTTCTCGGGGCCACTCTCCGATGGCGGACCGATCTCCTCCGGCATCTCGACCGAAGGAGCGACCGGTTCTCCGCCGGCCGAATCGGGCGGTAGCGGACCCTCGGGGGTACTGTCGTCCGGCGACTCCTCCGAGCTCTCTGGCCCCCGATGGGGATAGATGTCCGTGTCGCCGCTCCGGACGTCGCCCGCTTCGTCCGAGGGCTCCGGCTCGTCCTCGTCCTTCGGCTTGCCGCGGCGGAACCGGCGGAGCAGGCCGGACATCGGCCGTGGTAGGTCCGTCCGTCTATACCGTTTGGCCCGGCCACCCGGACCGGACCTGGCCGTCAGCACGCTTTTCTGGCGGACCCGAGTTCCCCGCCCGATGACCGCCGGCCCGACCGAACGGCTCCGCGAGCTCGGCATCGTGCTGCCCCCGCCCCCGAAACCCGCGGGGACCTACCGGCCGGTCGTCGTCGACGGCAACCACGCCTGGGTCTCCGGTCAAATCCCCAATGCCGACGGCAAGATCCTCTTTCCGGGGATCGTCGGGCGGGACCTCGACGTCCCGCAGGCGAGGGAGGCGGCGGAGCGGGCCGCGCTCCAGGCGCTCAGCGCGCTCGCCGCCGAGCTCGGGTCGCTCGACCGGGTCCGACGGATCGTCCGCGTCGCGGTGTACGTCGCCACGACGAGCGACTTCACGCGCCACGCCGACGTCGGCAACGGCGCGACCGAACTCCTGATCCGCGTCTTCGGCGAGGACGGACGCCCCGCCCGCGTCTCCATGGGAGTCGCCGCGCTTCCGCTCGGCGCTTCGGTCGAGGTCGAGCTCTTGGCCGGGCTCCGCTGAGGACGAACCGATGGAGCCGACGGACTGGCCCGGCGTGTTCCGGATCGGCCGAGACCTCTACACCCGCAACGCCCTCCCGGGCGAGACCGTGTACGGCGAGGACCTCCGTTCGGAATCCGGGACCGAGTTCCGGCGGTGGGACCCGTGGCGCTCGAAGCTCGCGGCGTACCTCTCGAACACTCGGCCTCCTCCGCTGCTCGATGGGGTCCGGACCGTCCTGTATCTCGGGGCCGCGCACGGAACCACGGTGAGCCACCTCGCCGACGCGTTGCCGGATGCGACCGTCTTCGCCGTCGAGAAAAGCCCCCCTTCGTTCGCGCCGCTCCTGGCCCTCGCCCGCCGCCGCCCGAACGTGATCCCGATCCTCGCGGACGCCCAGCTCCCGGAGCGGTACGCCGCGGACGTCGGCCCGGTCGACCTCCTCTACCAGGACGTGGCGCAGCGGGACCAGACCCGGATCTACCGGGAGAACGCGGTCACGTGCCGGGCCCGGCGGGGCCTCCTGATGCTCAAGATCCGTTCCGTGACGCAGCGACTCCCGCCCGGGCAGGTCGCCAAGGAGGCGCGGCGCGACCTCGTCCAGGCGGGACACCGGGTCGGCGAGGGCGTGGACCTCGGCCCGTTCTCCCGAGAACACCTCGCCCTACCGATCGACGCCTAGTCACCGTTCACCTTTCGCCCGGGCATTCCGGGCGAAATACCCGGCCCGCCCGTCGGAACTTCGGTGGTTGCTGTGCGTACGCCCTCGTTCCAAACCGTCGACATCCCCCTCGCCGGACCGGTGGCCGTTCTGTTGGTGCTCCTCGCGCTACCGCTCGCCCTCCCTTCGTCCCTCCCGGTCGGTGCGGTGGCGGGTCCGGCGATCTCCGGACATTCGGATTCCCTCGCCCCGGGGGGTGCCCACCGAGAGGGGGCAAGTCCCGCCCTCACGACCCGGACGGTGGTGTCCGCCCACCCGCGCGGGCCGTCCCCGGACGGATCCCTCCCCCGGAGTGCGTCCCAGGAGGCCTCCGACGGCCTGACCGTCTCCATCGTCTCGATGCCGTCGACCGTCGACACCGGAGTCACGGTCACCCTGGTCGGGCAAGCGTTGGGGGGAGAACCGCCGTACACCCCGGAGTGGAGCCTGCGGCTCGGGAGCGTGACCAGCGGCTGGTCGGTCCCCTGGACGTCTCCGAACTCGCCGCAAACGGTCAACGTGATCTTCGAGGTGCAAGACCGGAGCAATTGGGTCGTGACGGCGCTCGGCACGATCCACGTCGTGGCGAGCCCGTTCCTCGAACTTTCCGGACCTGTCGGGCTCGGCGACGTCGGTTTGCCCTTCTTGTTCCACGCAAACGTGACCGGTGGCGTCGGGCCGTTCGCCCTTCGATGGTCGCTGGTCAACGGCTCGTCGAATGGATCCTCGACCGTTCCGGCGGACGGAACCTACACGGGAGCGGTGGTCCCCGAGGGGCCCGGACCGATGTGGGTCGTCGGAAGCGTAGTGGACTCCTGGAACCGGAGCTTCGCCGCGACGAGCCCGCTGGGCCGCGCGACGGCTCCTCCGTCTCTGATCCCGGCCAGCGTGCCGTACGCCGAGGTCGGCTATCGCACTCCGATCTCGGTGGGGGTCGCGGATGGAACGCCACCGTTCGTCTGGTCGGCGGCGGCGGTGGCGGGTGTCTCGTCCGAATCTCCGGCCGACGGCACCCTCGCTTCGGATGGGGCGATCGACCTCGCCGTAACGTTCGACCACGGAGGGAACTACTCGCTACCCCTGCGCCTCGAGGACGGCTCGGGAGCCGTCGTCGAGACGAACGTCACGGTCGCCGTCGCGGGCGGGCTCAACTTGAGCGTCGTGCTCGCAAGTTCGACGGCCGTCGCCGGACAGCCGGTGGGGATCGTCGCGACGATCTCAGGGGGGCTCCCACCGTACTCGTATCGGATCGCGCTCTCCGACAACGAACAATCGGCCGGCAACGTCTCCCTCCCCGGCCCGGTCCGATGGGACGCCACGCCCGCCTCGGCGGGGTACCTCACGCTCCGCGCGTCGGTCACCGACGGAACCGGTCGGGCCGCGAACGTCACCGTGACCTTGTACGTCGCCACGGCCGCGGCCGGTAACCTGCTCGGACCGGCGGCGACGGGTGGGTCCGACGCCCTGGCCTTCGCCGGCCTCGGGGTGGGCGCGGGGGCGGCCCTCGTCGGGGCGTTCGTCGTACGCCGATGGTGGCGCTGGCCGAAGCGCGCGCCGCCGGCCGACCCCGCCGAGCGGGCCGGACGGACCGTGATCCGGGAACTGCTCGCCGAAGCCGACGAGGGGATCGACCGCGCGACCCTCGACCTGCTCGCCGAAGAGCGTCACCTCACGCCGAACGATGTCGCCGGGGCGTTGGCCTCGTGGCAGCGGGCGGGTCGGGTTCGGGTCGAGGAGGCCGAAGACGGCCGAGAGGTCGTGCGCTGGGTGGCGACGTCCCCCGAACGCCCCGCGACCTCGGCGTCCCCCAACGACTCCGCAACCGTCGAGGAGGAGCCATGAGCGCGTTGTCGGGGCTCTCGGCCTCCGGCGTACTCGCGGTTCTCCTGCTCGCCGGGATGCCGATCGCCGGATTCGGCCCCGCGACCGGTGGGCCCCATCCGGGAGCCCCGACTCCGGTCGCCGTGTCGAACGGCTCGGCGGTCGCCAACTTTTCGCAGGTGGTCGACCGGATCGTCGTCTTGCTCGGTCTCTCCGGCGGCGGCCTCCTCGCGATCGTCTGGGCTCGCGTCGCGCTCTCGTGGTTCACGAACGACGTCACGAAGAAGGTCCAGGCGAAGGACCGGGCCCGCGATGCGCTCGTCGGCACCCTCCTGTTCGCGGGGGCGCTCAGCGGTCTCATCTGGGGTCTCGCGCGCTGGGTGCTGACCGGCTCCTGATCCATCGGAGGCGTCATGGCCGTTTCCGACGTCGTCCAAGCGGTCCTGTTCTCCCTCTTCGCCGTCCTCACGGGGGCGCTCTGGGCGATCACGGCCCCGACCTACGACTACCTGCTCGTTCCGGAGCTGCAGCCGGCGGCGGCGTACCCCGCGATCTTTCCCTCGAGCGGGGGGTCGCCGTCGTTCCTTTCGCTCGCCGCCCAGTTCTCCGCGTACCTGGTCGCAAACGTGGTCGACCCGGCCGTCGTCCTCGTCGTGCTCGCTCTGGGCGCGGTCTACCTCGCCCGGGCCGTCACGTCACCGACCCGTGTCCGGCTCGAATCGCTCCTTCCCCGACTCGTCGTCGCCATCGTCCTCGCGAACGTCACTGTCCCGGTCGCCGGGGCGATCCTCGAGGTCGCGGGAGCGACGTACCCGGTCGTCTCCGGCTTCGACGGCGGGGCGTGGCAGTCGTGGGCGAACCTCACCGGGATCGGGGGCCTGAAGTTCGCCTGGGACAACGGCATCCTCGCCTTCGTCCTCTCCTTCGCGCTGTTCTCGCTGGTCCTCCTGCTCGCTCTCGCCATCGCGGCGCGCAACGCGATGCTGGCGGTGCTCCTCGTCCTCCTGCCCGCGTTCAGCCTCCTCGCGCCGATCCCGGTCCTCGAACCCCTGGCCCGCCGCTCCTGGCTCCTGTTCGGGGAGCTCGCCTTCCTCCCGGTCGTCGTCGTGATCCCCCTCGAGCTCGCCGTCGGCTCCCCCTCGATGCTCGTGCTCGTCGCCTACCTCGCAATCGCTCTCGGAGCCCCGTCGTTGATCAACGTCGCCGGGGGCCAGCTCGGCCGCCTGGGGTTCCCCTCCGCCGGTGGGGCGCTCACCGGGGGGGTGGAGCGGGGCCTCGCGGTGGCGTCGGTCGGTGTGTCGTCCGTGACGCGGCCGCTCCTCTCGGCCGGACGCTCCGCCCCGCGCGCGAAGGCGGTCCAGAGCGTCGCCCAGTCGGTCGCGAAGGTCCCGATCCCGTTTGCGGCCCCGCTCCTCGCCGCCGAGGGGATCGGGCGCGGAGCGGAGGCGATGTTCCGTCACGTGAAGGACGCGCGGCTCGCCATCGCCTCCCGGCGGTTCGGGGGACTCGACCCCCAGCACCCCGAGCGGCTCTCGGACCTGAGGTAGGTCGATGCGCTCCGACCCCGACCCCCTCGCGGTGGCGCTCCCGCGCCCGGTCGACCGGAAGCTCCACCTCGGCCCGTTCCCGTCCGCCCGGGACGCGCTGAAGTTCGCGGGGTACGCCTCGGTCGGGGTCGTCGCGATCCCGTTCGCCGGACCGGGGGCGGTCGTGCCGTTCGCCCTCGCCGGGTTCCTCTTCGCCGTCCACCGACGGGAGGGCCGGGCCTTCGACGACCGGTTCGCCGGGTATCTCGCCTGGCAGTGGCGACGACGGGTCCGAACCCCTCGAGGCGCCGGGTCGGCGTCCCCGGCGGTTCCCGGGCGCAGCGCGCGGGTCGGCGGGGGACGCATCGCGGCCGTCGTCCGCACCGGCGGGGTGCCGGTCGCCTTCTTGCCGACCTCCGACGCGGTCACCTTGTTCGAGGGCACCCGGCGGTGGCTCGAAGGGCTCGACGGGAGCGTCTACGTCGTCGCGGACGCGGAACCGGTCCGACCCGGCCCGTTCCTCCCGCGGGGGCCGGGATCGACCGGTACCCCCGAGGCGGTGGCCCGGGCGGGATACGATTCGGTCGTCCGGCTCCTCCTTCGGAGGCGCCGAATCCGGCGGGTGGCGCTCGTCCTCTGGGAAGGGGCCGACCGGGTGGGGGCCGCGCGATTGGACTCCCGGGTCGCGGCGACCGAGGAGGCGTTGCGGCGGTTGGGGGTCGAGACCGAGCGGCTGGAGGGCCGGGCGCTCTTCGGCGAGCTCCGTCGCTTGGGGCTCGTCACCGGGGAGGTCGGATGACGCTCGGGACCCTGCTCCGCGCCCCGCTCGGGGTCGACCCGCTCCCCATCGCCGGCGCCTTTGGCGCGATCGCCGGGGTCGCATCGCTCGGGGTCCCGTACTTCAACGGGCTCGCCGAGGCGCTCGCCGCCCTGGCCATCGTCGCGTGGGGGGTCCGACTCGGCGCCCGGACCGGCCGCCTCCCGACGTGGACGGTGCCGGTCGCCGTCGGGGTCGCCGCGGCCTGGACGTTCGCAGTGTTCGCCGGAGCTCCCCTGTCCGCGGGACGGGGCGCGGTCCTCGGGGCTTCGGCGGTCGCCCTCGCGTGGCACGCCCGGAACGTCGCGCCGGCCGCGGAGGTCGCCGAATGAGCGAACCCCCTTCGCACGAGGCGGACGGCCACATCGTCCGGCGCGGCCGTTGGGATGGCCCGGTCGTGCTCCGGTCGCTTCCGAAGGAAGTACCGTTCGGATTCCTCTCGCGCCTCCTGCCCACCAGCCGCTCGCTCGAGTTGCGGCTGCAGCTCCACCGGATCCCCCGGGAGCGGGCCATCGGGACCGTCCGCTCGGCGCGGGCGATTGCCGAGACGGAGCTCGAGGCCGGCGGGTCCGAGGACATTGCCGAGCTCGAGCTCGAGGCGGAGAGCGCGCACGAGCTCGAGCGGCGGCTCGCCGCCAACGAGCAGCGGCTGTTTCGCGTGGGTCTCTCGCTGCACGCCGTCGCACCGAGCCGAAGCGCGCTCGAACGGGAGCGGGCCGAGCTGCTCCGGCGGCTCGCCGCCTTGGGGTTCGGGGCGAACGTGCCGCGGTACGACGCCGCGGCGGCCGCGTCGCCCCCGTCGCTGGACGGAGGCGAGCGCCGGCCCTCCGGCTACTGGCACACCCTGCCGACGGACGCCGTCGCGGCGTTCTTCCCGTTCGTGGATGAGGCGGTCGTCGAACCGGGCGGCATCCTGGTCGGCCTCCTCCTCGACGACGCGGCGCCGGTGTTCCTCGACCGGTGGCGGCACTCCAGCTACTCCTGGGGGATCTTCGGCGCGACCGGCTCCGGAAAATCGTTCGCCGCCGCGCTCCTCGCGCTGCGCACCCGGTGGATGACCCCGGATCTCGAGGTGTACGTCCTCGACCCGCTCGGGGAGTTCGAGGGGCTGGCCGAATCCCTGGGGGCGACGGCCGTCGGGCTCGGACCGTCCGCGCCCGCCCGATTCCACCCCCTCGACATCGGAGCCTCGGAAGGGGAGCCCCACGAGCGCGCCTCGCGCGTCGCGGTGGCCCTCCGCGCGCTCTATCCCTCGCTCGCGGACGAGGAATCGGCGACCCTCGACGCCGCCGTCGCCCGGCTGTACGAGGAGGAGGAGCGCCCGACCTTCGGGCGGCTCGCGGAGCGGGTGGCCGCCGCGCCGAATCCCGGCCGCCTCCCCACGTTGCTCGAGGCGTTCACGGGCGGATCCCTCCGGTACCTCGACCGACCGGTCGCGGTCCCGCCGCCGACCGGCTCTCTGGTCGTCGGGCTCCACGACGTCGCCCCGGAGCACCGGGCCTTCCAGCTCACGGTCGTCCTCGATGCGATCTACGCCCGGATCCGCCGGACCAACGGCCCGAAATTGCTCGTGGTCGACGAGGCTCACCTCCTCGCGAAGGATCCCGCGACCGCCGAATTCCTCGACCGATTGGTCCGGCACGTCCGACACCATCGGACCGGCGTGCTGCTCCTGAGCCAGAACCCGGACGACTTCCTCGGTACCGAAGGAGGACGGTCGCTGCTGCGGAACCTTCGGGCCACCCTGCTCCTCCACCTGCCCGAGGTCTCCGAGGGGACGCGCCGATTCTTCTCCCTGACCGAAAGCGAGGCGGGGTGGCTGCCAAGGACCCGGTTGCCGAAGGAAGCCGGCTACTCCGAGGGGCTCCTCCGGTTCGGGCCGTCCCACCTTCCGGTCGCGGTCATCGCGTCCACGCCCGAGTTTGAGCTCCTCGTGCGCGCGCTTCGACGCCCGTCCCCACGGTCGTCGGTCCCCGCTGGAACCGCACGTTTATGACGGAGGGTCGGGCGTCGTCGGGACCGTGTCCGCAGAGCCGGCCCCCTCGTTGGACGGCCCCGGCCGGCGGAGGGACAGCTGGAGCCTCCGCACGATCGTGGAGGAGGTCGGCGGCCGCCCCCTCTCGGACTATCAGGACCCGTCCCGCCCCACCCATCCGTACGTCGGCCTCAAAGACCGCCCGGCCCCCGCCGTCGGGGCTCGCGCCGAAGCCCTCGAGGACGACCCGGTTGGTCGTGTCTACCCGCCCCTCGTCGGAGCCACGGGCCGGTCCCTCCACGGTCCCTCGGCGGAGCATCACGCCGGGACCCTCGCGACGGTCGCCTCGGAGCCGGTCCGTACCGTCGGGACGGCCGTCCACACCCCCGGTCCGTCGCACCGGCCGGAACGGATCTACCTCCACTACCTCCTCCTGCACCTCGACCGGCTCAACGACCCAGCCCTCGCGTACCTCTTTCAGGCGGTCCTGGAGGAGCTGGCGCACCGCTCCCCCGACCTTCGTTCCACGATTCGGCTCCCGACGGCGCCAGTCGTTTCGGTCCCGGCCGCGCCGGTCCCGGTCGTCGAGCCTCCCGCGGAGTGAGCCGTTGCCGCTTCGGCGGTCCGAAGGGTCCAGACCTGGGCTTCCGTGCGGGGCGTGCCCTCGGCCGTCAGGACGGCGCGGATTCGCCTCGCTCGGGCGGGGTCGGCCACAAGAAACAGGGCGAACGTCCTCCGGTCCCTCGCTTTCGCTAGGTTCCGGCGGATCCGGTCGGCGCGCATCGCCCCGCTGACCTCCGCCTCCACGTCGACGTCCCGGCCTCCGAAGTATCGCCACGCCCAGCTGCTCCGCGCGTGGTCGAGCTGCCGGGCCAATTCGTCCGGCGATTGCACCGCCTCGGTCCGCGGGAGGAGCCGGATCACGCCATCGGGAAGGCGCCGGTCGTACCGGCCTTGCCGGACGAACTCGAGCCGAACTCCTCGCCGGGCCAGGACCCGAAAGGCGGCGAACAGGAGCGCCCGGTGCTGGGCACTTTCCCGAGTGGCGCCGGTCGACGCGCCTACGCCGAGGTACCGGGCGCCGGCCTCGGTGGAGTGGTACCGGCCCTCCGCCTTCGCGACCCACCCCCGTCCGACGAGAGTGGCGAGGGTCGCCGTCAACCCGGCCGGTTCGTGTCCCGGGCCTGCCAGATCCCCGGCTCGGGCGATGAGGTCGGATGGTTCGGAGGGTCCCGCCGCGAGGGCCAGCAGGAGCCCTTCCGTCCCATTCGCCGGCCCCGATGCGGCCACGCTCCGTTCGGCCCATTCCGCGGCCGTTCGTTCGGCGCACGTCGTCCACGCTTCGCCGTCGTCGGAGGGAAGCCGCGGGACCGAGACCGTCCCGCGTCCCCCATCGTCCCCGGAGCGGACGACCACCGCCACCCCGTCGGGGAGCGCCTCGAGCATCGACTCGCTCGCACGGTCCAGACCGGCCCACTCGGCGGTGAATCGGGCCACGGGAGCGGGTACCCGGAACACGAGATGGGTGCCCGCCGCGCCCTCCGCGGCGGCCCGGGCCTCCGGT
>JAKIVT010000129.1 GCA_022750415.1 Thermoplasmata archaeon | reverse complement strand
CTTTCCGACGGCCATCCCGAACTGGAAGATCGCGGCCGCCCTGATCTGCGGGAACTCCGTGGTGTTCAAGCCCGCCTCGAACACCGCGCTCTGCGCGGTCGAGGTCGTCCGGGCGTACGAGGAAGGCGGGGTCCCCCCGGGAGTCCTCAACCTCGTGACCGGGCCGGGCGGCGTCGTCGGCAATGCGCTCGTCTCCCATCCGAAGATTCGGGCGATCTCCTTCACGGGGGGAGTCGAGACCGGGCGGGAGGTCTACGTCCGCGGGGCCCAGCAGCTCAAGATGGTCCATCTGGAGCTCGGGGGGAAGAACCCCCAGATCGTGATGGACGACGCGAACCTTCCCCTCGCGCTCGAGGGGGTCCTGTTCGGCGCGTTCGGGACCTCGGGCCAGCGTTGCACGGCGACGAGCCGGCTCATCGTCCACGAGAAGGTGTACGACGAGTTTCTCGCCCTGCTCCTCGCACGGCTCGCGAAGTTCCGGGTGGGGGACCCGCTCGACCCGTCCACCGACATGGGGCCGGTCGCCTCCGCCGACCAGGAGCGCAAGGTCCTCGAGTACATCGCCATCGCGAAGACCGAGGGAGGGAAGCTCGTCTTCGGCGGGTCGAAGCGCTCCGGTGGGATCTACGACCGGGGATACTTCATCGACCCCACCGTGTTCGAGACCCGCCACGGGTCCCGGATCAGCAAGGAGGAGATCTTCGGACCGGTCCTCTCGGTCCTGAGGGCCCGGGACTACGAGGACGCCGTCCGGATCGCGAACGACGTGGACTACGGGCTCTCCTCATCGATCTACACGAAGGACGTCAACCGGGCGTTCCGGGCCGTCCAAGAGCTCGAGGCCGGCATCACCTACGTGAACGCGCCGACGATCGGCGCCGAGGTGCAGCTCCCGTTCGGCGGCGTGAAGAACACGGGCAACGGGGGTCGCGAGGCCGGCTCCGCCGCGGTCGAGGAGTTCACCGAGATCAAGACGGTCTTCTTCGACTTCTCCAACCACCTGCAGAAGGCCCAGATCGACCCGCGCTGACCCAAGCCGATGCCGCCGTTCCGTGCCTCCGACGACCAGGTCGACCGGGAGATCGAGACCCTCGAGCAGATGGCGCGGCTCCGGCTGCGCCGGTACGCCACGGAGATGCGCGACCTCGACCGGGACCTCTCCGAGCTCCGGAGGGAGCGGGCCCGTCGACGGGCCGCCGCCCAACTTCCCGTGTCGTCCGAGCCCGTCGAGAGCTCGGCCTAGGGCCGGGTTCAGCTCGGGGGGCCGGTCCGGCCGGGGTTGTCGAAGTTCGTCAGGATCGTCTGGTTGAGGCTCCGCGGACGCGCGAGGGCGGCGAGGAGCGGGTCGTCAAGGAGCGCCGGGAACGTCTCGGAGACCGGAACGTCGACGACGATCTCGCGGGTGCGGCCGCCCCGGCCGCGGGAGACGATCGTCGCCCGGATGAGCCCGAGGTTCTCGAGCTCGGAGAGGTAGTTCGAGATCGAGCGGGCATGGAGCGGCTGGAGGCCGAGCCGTTGGGCGAGACGAGTGTACCCGTCGTAGACGTCCCCAGTCTGGACCCCCTCTCGACGGCGCTCGTACGCCTGCAGGATCGCGTACATCAGCACCTTGCAGTGCGGGGGCAGCGTCCGGCAGCACTCGACGATGATGTCCTGCTCGAGGCGGCTCTTCGCCTTGACGACGTGGTCGGCGGTGATCCGCTTCGACCGGTCCCGCTCGGCCATCTCGGCGGCGAGGCGGAGGAGCGCGAGCGCCCGCCGCGCGTCGCCGTTCTCGAGCGCGGCGTACGCGGCGCACCGCTCGATGACCCCAGCGTCGACCACGCCGTCCCGGAACACCTCGCCCGCCCGGTCGCGGAGGATGTCCTGGAGCTGCGGCGCGTCGTACGGGGGGAAGAGGATCTTCTCCTCGTTCAGCCGGCTGCGAACGCGCGCGTCGAGGTTGTTGGTGAACTTGAGGTCGTTCGAGATCCCGATGAGGACGAGGCGGGCGTGCTCGAGCTGGTTGTTGACCTCGCTCAGGGTGTAGAGGACGCCGTCACCGCTGCGGGCGACGAGCCGGTCGATCTCGTCGAGAATGAGGAGGACGATCCCCCCCTTCGCGTCCATCAGCTCGCGCATCGTCGACGCGACGCGGTCGAGCGACCAGCCGGTCGGGATTCGGTCGCTCTCCGTCGGGGCGAACGTGTTCCCGATCGTTTGCATCAGACTGTACGGCGTCTCGACATTGCCGCAGTTGACGGTGATGAAGGTCAGCTTGCGCACAAGGTCGCCCCGCCGTTGGACGTCGGCGCGCACCTGCGCGACGACCGCCGTCTTTCCGGTCCCGATCTTGCCGTAGATGAGGAGGTTCGACGGGATGTTCCCCTTGAGGGCCGGCGCGAGGATCTCGGCCACCTGCCGGATCTGGTGCTCCCGATGGGGGAGCCGCGTCGGGATGTGGGTCTCCCGGAGAATTTCCCGGTTCCCCTTGAACAACTCCGGTCCCTCTCGAAGGACGGCGTCGAAGACCTCGCTGGCGGAATTCCGGGGGCCTCCCGACCCGTGCGACGGCGTGGACGGAGGGACTTGGGCGACGGGCGCAGCGGACCGCCCGCCCCCGACAGCGTCGTTCGCCGCCCGGAGCGGGTCGGAATCCATCGCGTGCTCTCCGGTTGCACCCGTCCCGGGTCGCTTGCGCGACCCGGGTGGCCTCGGGCGGAGGCGCGCAGGCGGGCACGCCATATCTATCTTTGGTCGGCCGGGCCCGTGAAATTCTCGGTTTGGCCCGGGCGGAGTGTTTCGTGCGATCGCCACAGGAACGAGTTGCGGGAGGAGATGGTCAGCGAGCTCGGGATGGAATGGGAACGCTGGAAGACGGCATCAGTTCGTCAGCGCTCGGTTCGGGCGAACATCGAGCGGGCGAGCCGGAGCGGGGCTGGAAGGGGCGACCGGGTCCGGCGCTTCGTGGTCGGTCCCGATCTTGATGACGACCTTTCCGCGGGCGTGTTTCGCCTCGAGATAGCGCACCGCTTCGGGCACCTCGACGAGGGGGTAGCGTCGGTCAATCACCGGCACCACCTTGCCGGATTCGATCATGCCCTTCAGGACCACCAATCCCTCCGAGTCGATCGGCTGGGTCTTCAGAGCGAAGGTCATTCCCCCGGCGCGCGAGGCAATCTTTCCCTTGAGCAAGATGCTCAGCATCCCCATCATCGTCGTAAATCCGACGACGATGCACGTGCCGGTGGGATTCAAAGCGCGCCGGTACTCGGAAATGGTGTGGTTCCCGACAGCGTCGATGATGAGGTCGTACCGCTTCCCGTCCTTCGTGAAATCCGTCTTGGTGTAGTCGATGACATGGTCGGCGCCAATGGAGCGTACGAGGTCCAAATTGGGGGTGCTACAGACGCCTGTAACTTCCGCTCCGAAGGACTTGGCGATCTGTACGGCGAAGGTCCCGACACCGCCCGCCGCACCGTTGATCAAGACCGTCTGGCCGGGTTGGACGTGCCCCATGTCCCGAAGGGCCTGGAGGGCGGTGATTCCGGAAATCGGAACGGTCGCCGCCGAGTCAAAACTCAGGTTCGTCGGCTTGAGCTCGAGGGCATCTTCCGGAACGGTCAGGTATTCGGCGAAGCTGCCCCTCCCTTCCCCGTACACCTCTTCGCCGGCACGAAAGCGGGTGACGTTCTTCCCAACCTCTTCCACCCGACCGGCGAAGTCGACGCCCATTCTCCCGTCCTTGGGTCTCAGGAATCCGTGGGTCATCCGCGCGAGGATCGGCGCCCCCCGCATGACGTGCCAGTCGAACGCGCTGGCGGAGGCCGATTGGACGCTGATGAGCACCTCGTTCTCTTTGGGGGTGGGCTTCTCGGTCTCTCGGAGCTGGAGGACCTCCGGCGGCCCGTAACTATCGTAAACAATCGCTTTCACGCGGGTACACTCCCGTCGAAAATCACGACCAAAGTTGACGATAGCGGTTTGCTTGATTACGGTTGAGCCTGAGAACGACCCGCTTCTGCTCGAACGGCCGGGCAGCCGAGCTACCGGACTCCCGTTTCGGCGAGGATTCGGCCGGCCAGACCCGTTATGCCATCCGGTTTTTACCTCGAATGGGCTCTCCGGAATGCGTCTCCTCACCGCTCTCGTCGTGACCTTGCTCCTGCTTGCGTCGGCGCCCGCCGCGGCCACGATAGTCGACCCCATCGGGCTGACCCAAGCCGCGTCCGCGAGGGGCGCGCTCCCGTCGGGGAACGCCACGCTCGACCTCCGGGTCACGCCCGCGACCGCGAGTGTGG
>JAKIVT010000128.1 GCA_022750415.1 Thermoplasmata archaeon | reverse complement strand
GCCGCGCTTTCCTCGAACCACGGGAACAGGTCGTCCGGGGTGGCGTCGACGCGGTTGCGGAGTTCCGCGTTCCGGTAGAATTTCGGATGGGCGAAGACCTCCTCGACGAGCTCGGCGATCTCCGATTGGGAGTCCCGGGAGCCGAGCACCGACTCCTGCCACGGACCGACGGGAAGGGGACTGATCGCTTCGAGGTCGTTCACCGCGGCGCGGAGGTCCCCCCGGCTCCGCCGGACGATCGCTTGGACCGCCGCCGGGGTCACGCGGAGGTCCTCGGCGACGATGATCCGGCGCACAAAAGCGAGCATCTCTCGGTCGCCGAGCCGCTCGAAGGCGAGGCGGAGGACCCCCGTGCGGAACACGGGGGAGTACCGGGTCAAGGTTCGCTCGTCGTTGACGGTGAGGACGAGCGGTTGCCGAGTCTCCCGAACGAGCCTCGCGATCGCGCCCAGGCCACCTCGGTCGCTCAGGTCGGTCGATTTCCCGCTGCCCCGCCAATCCGCGATGTCGGCCTGGGCTTCCGATAGCCGGGTGAACGCGCCCCGGCCCCCGGTGGCGGGGACGTCGCTCCACGCGCCGAACACTGCCGGGCGGCCGGTCTCTCCCAGCCGCCAGCCGCGGTTGAGCGCCTCCACCGACCCGTACCGGCCTCGAAGGAAGTCGCGGAGGCTCAGGGGCGAGGGCTTGCGCGCGGCGTCCTCGGTCGCTCGGCCGGTGAGGCAATCGGCCTCGTCGAGAAGGATGAGAGAGCGCCCGCCGTTCGCGGCCGTTCGGTATCGACCGGTGTCGCCGAGCGTGTGCGTGATGGCCGCCCGTCCGGCGACCAGGTCGATCGCTCCCTGGTTGCGCGCGTCGGAGGCGTTCATTTCGACGACCGTCCAGCCAAATTCGTTCGCGATCGCGTGGGCCGCCGTCGTCTTCCCGACTCCGGGAGGCCCGGCCATGACGACCGCGCGTTGGGCCGGGGGGGTGGGCCCGGTCGCCCAGCTCTTCCCCCAGTCGAGGAGGCGGGCAAGGACGCGAGGGTTGCCGACCACGTCCGCGAGCCGGGTGGGTCGAAGCCGCTCCGAGAGCGGGAGTCGGGAGCCCGACGGTTCGACGGCCACGGTCTCGCGTACCGCCACACCGATAAAGGGAATCGGCCCATCCCGACCCCATGGCCGATGCATCTTCCCTCGGAACGGTGCGCCGGATCGCCCTCTCCGTCGGGGGAGAACCGCTCGACCGAACCGAGAACTCCGCGAGTCGCCACTCGGCGGCGGTTCGAGCTGCTTCGGCCCGCGGGGTGGAAATGTTCGACTTGAGCGAGGCCGCGAACCCCGAGGCCGCCTGGGAGCTGACCTCGGTGGCCGCGGGGGACGCTTGGGGCCGAGCGACGGTCTTCGTGGCCGGGACCCGATTCCGCCTCCCCGAGTCCGGTTCCGGCGCGCCGGCTCACGTGGTTCGGTTGCGGGGGGTCGGCGACCCGAATGGCCCGGCGTCGGAGATCGTCGGTGCCGTCGGAGTTCGATTCGCCGACCTGAGCAGCGCGGAGGCCGGATGGGAGCGTGCGATCCACGACGGAGCGTCGTGGATTTCGTTCCCGGGCCACTTGCTCGACGCGAATCGGGTCCGTGAGGTCGTTCGGGGGATTCGCACCGCTGGAGCCGAGGCGTTGCTCACGAACCCGCTCGCCGACGGCCGACTCGACGGCCGATGGCTCTCCGAGGGAACGCTCGCGCAGGACGGACCTCCCCGACCGATGGACCTCGCCTCGTTGCAGCAGGCCTTCGCGCCGGTCCTTCCCCTCGGGTTCCTCACCGCCGGACGTCGGCGTACGCTCGCCCAGGCCGCGGTCGGGTTCGTCCGCGCGATCGGCGCCGTCCCTTCGGTCCGATTCCGAGACCTCCGCCAGATCGCAGAGCTGGTCGACCCGGGCGGGGCGGACCCCCTATCGACCGACGAGGTCGAACGGGCGGTGGCCGTCGCACCCTCGGACCGGAATCGCTGAGAACGACCCGCCCCACCGGGGGTTCAAGTACCGGCACGACCGTCTTTGAGCGATGATCCAGGCGGGCGACCTCGCGCCCGATTTCGAGGGAATGTCCACGCTGGGCACGGGGTTCCGCCTTTCCTCCTTGCGCGGGGGCCCGGTGGTCCTGTACTTCTACCCCCGGGCCGGGAGCCTGGGCTGCACCTACGAGTCGATCGGATTCGCCAAGGAACACGCCGCCCTCCGGGAGCGCGGTGTCTCCATCGTCGGAGTATCGGTCGACTCGTTGAGCGACCAGAAACGGTTCCTCGAGACCTGCTCGCTTCCCTTCCCCCTCGTCGCGGACGGAGACCAGCGGATCGCGCGTCGGTTCGAGGTGCTGGGCGCCTTCGGGCACGCCCGACGCGTCACGTTCTTGCTCGACGCGGAGGGCCGGGTCCTGCAAGTCGTCGATTCGATCCGTCCGGGGGCGCACGTCACGGCGGCCAAGCGGACGTTCCTCGGCCGTCCGGACGAACACGGCACGGTATGGCCCGGCGGCGCGCCACGGGCCGCGTCCGGCGTCCCGAAGCAGTGATCCGGCGACGCCCCAAAGTTGTGGTACTCGCAGGTTACAAGGGTTCACCCTCCGGGGGGGCATGATCGATTGCCCGTCCTAGACGGGAGGAACGAACATGGGCTGTGGAAAGTGGAAGGTCGCGTGCGCAGATGGGTTTGAAGTCGTCTCCGGAGACCAGCACGAACTGGTCTCGCTGGTGCAGTGGCACGGCAAGCACAAGCACAACGAGGATTTCACCCAAGAAGCCGTCATGAAGATGGCGAAGCACCCGTAAGGGTCGCCTCGCGCTTCGGGCCAACCCCTTCCCCTCTCTTCCCCCCGAACTTTTCCGGCGCCCCAATCCGAGACGGTTGGGGAGGGGGTGTTTGCACCCCCTCCCCGGAAAGGGTTGTCCTCCGTCTACGGCCGAACTCGGTTCCGCCGCGCGAGCAACGCCACCAGTCCGAGCGCGACCGCCACGGAGCCGCCGACCACGACGACGGCCAGGATTGCCGATGTGTGGGGGGCGATCGGGGCGGGTCGGACCGGGGTCCCGAGCCCGTGCATCGCCGTGCGGGCGTTCGAGACGGTCATCGGACTCGCCGTGACCTGGTCCCCGGTGGCGGGGGACGCCCGCTCCGAAGCGGCCAGGTGCCGCGACGGCGAGTAGAGGCTCGCGCCCGTCGCGCGCGCGGCCGTTCCAACGGGGGCGGTCGCCGGGTGCACCGGGACCGCCGCGTTGAGGCCGGCGGCGGGGCCGGGGTTCGAGGTCGGCAGGACGACCAGCCCGTTCGTCGCCAAGTACGCCTCGCTTCCTGTCGCATTCGCGCACGCGATGACATCGTCGGTCTCCGGGTTACCGTTCGGGTCCCGGACCACCGTGGTTCCGAGCACCGAGCACTGCAGCACCACGGGCACGGTCGCGTGGGCCGACGCCGAGCCCGAGTTCGAGACGGCTCCGGTGGCTCCGCTCCCGGAGGTGGCGTGGACCGTCTCGGCCCAGGCCACGGTTCCGTTGAACGACGCGGTCGACGTGGCGTTCCAACTCTTTCCGACCGTCAGTGGCCCTTGGACGAGCGGGAGCGCCGGGGAGAACGACGCCGTCAGATTCTCGACCAGCCACGCGCTCGCGACGATGGCCCCCGTCACGTACCGAATGTTGACGTTCCCGGCGGCGTCCCGGGTGACGTTCGGGAACTGCTGGGCGTCGAGCGAGATGTTGATCCCCTCGGCGTACACGACATGCTCGTTCGCGAGGGCGAGCGACCCGTTCGGTCCCGTCGAGAAGTTCAGGTACGCCGCCGCCAGATCGAGCGTCGCCACCGACGCGGCGAGGGAGAAGTTCTGCGGGGCGAGCGGGATCGTCGCGTTCGCGGAGTAGTTCCCGGCGACGGGGAAGGTCCCGGAAGCGGCGACCGCGATGTGTTCGGCCCGGAGCTCGGCCGCATCGACTTGCACGTACCGAGTTCCGGCCGACGGAGTGCTCGCGTTGACGATCACGTAGGCGCCGTACTCGACGCCCACCGCCTCATCGAGCGCCACGTACGCGCCGGAGCTGGTCCAGTTCCCGCCGGTCAGGTTCTGCGAGGAATTGTAGGCCCCGACGTACTGGACCGAGGCGGAGAAGTTGGCCAACGCTCCCCATGCCCAGCTCTCGCTCGGGCCGGGGACGGTCGAGGCGCTGGCCGTCGGCACGGCCCCGGCCGACGCGAGCGGTCCGGGGAGGACGAGGGCCACGAACGCCACCGCGAGGAGCGCCGAAACGGCGACCGACGCTCGGTGGCGGC
>JAKIVT010000127.1 GCA_022750415.1 Thermoplasmata archaeon | reverse complement strand
TTCCCGGCGGCCCGGAATCGCCGGGCGAGGGCGACGTCCTCGAGGACGAAGCCTCGGACGGCGGCATGGCCGCCGACCTGCTCGTAGGCGTCCCGTCGAACGAGCGTGAACTGGCCGTTTGCCATGGCGGTTCGTGAGCCGTCAATATTGACTCGGGGCGTCCGGAAGTACGTCAGGACCATCTGCACGTAGAACGGCAAGACGACCTTCTCCCAGAAGGTCCGCACCTCGACCCGCGGCGCCAGCGTCGCGAGGTCGGCCCGCTCCTTCTCCGCCCAGGCGAGCGTGGTCGCGACGGCGTCGGGCTGGTAGCGCAGGTCCGCGTCCGTGAACAGGATGTACTCCGCGGTCGTCGCGCGATACCCGACGTCGCAGGCCCAGTTCTTCCCGACCCAGCCGGGCGGGAGCGGTGGCTCTTCGATCAATCGGACGCGAGGGCCCCGCTGCCGGACCGAGTCTCGAGTTCCGTCGGTCGACCCGCCATCCACGACCAGGATCTCCAATTGGATCCCCCGCTGGGCGAGGAGTCCGTCCAGCGCCGGACCGATGTCAGCCTCCTCGTTCCGGGCGGCCAGTACTACGTCGACCTTCGGTCCGCTGGTCGGGGGCGCCACGCCGCCCGGCGGGTCGAGCCGTGGCATCTGCGCGGCGAGCAGGAGGGGAATCCCTTGGAACAGGGTCGCACCGATGGACGCCGCCGCCACGGCCGCGACCACGAGGGCATCGAGCACGGAACAGCGACTCGGATGGATAATTAAGCCCGTGCCGGTGCGAGCCCCAGGGAACGTCGATGGAAACGGTCGCGCACCCGCGCCTCCGTCCCGGCGTGCTCGAAGATCGGCGCTACCAAGCGGCCATCGCGGAGGCCGCCGTCGAGACGAACACTCTCGCCGTCCTTCCGACGGGCCTTGGCAAGACCGCGATCGCGCTCCGATTGATCGCCGAGCAGCTCCGGCGGTTCCCCACCCAGTCTGTTCTCCTTCTGGCCCCCACCCGGCCGCTCGTCCTTCAACACGCGGAGAGCGTCCGCAAGACCCTCCTCGGCCCGTCCCCCGTCGTTCTGACCGGCGCGGTGAGCCCGGATGCTCGGGCGGAGCTCCTCGCGCCCCCGCAGGTGGTGGTGGCGACGCCGCAGGTCATCGGGAACGACCTTGCCTCGGGCCGGTTTCCACTCCAGACGTTTTCCCTGATCGTGTTCGACGAGGCCCATCGGGCCCGGGGCGACTACCCCTACGTCGCCATCGCCCGGGCGAACGCGGAGGGACCGAACGCCCGGGTCTTCGCCATCACCGCCTCCCCTGGGTCGCAGATCACCGCGATCCGGGAAGTATGGCACAATCTCGGGATCCAGCGGTTCGAGTACCGCACCCTGACCGACCCGGACGTCCGGCCGTACGTCCACGACATCGGATTCGAGACTCTGCCGGTTGCCGTCCCATCCGAGGTGCAGCACCTCGGGATCCTCCTCCGCGCCGCCGCCAAGCGTCAGCAAGAGGCGTTGGCGGCGATGGATTTCCTACCGGCGAACGTCGGGTCGAAGCGGGAGCTGCTCGAGCTCGGGACGCGGCTCCACGGCGAACTGGCGCGCGCCCGGAGCCGCGGGGAATCTCCGCCCGCGCGGATCTGGTCGGCGGTGACCCACCACGCGGCGGCGATGAAGGCCCTGCATGCGGTCGAACTCGCCGAGACCCAAGGAGTCGGCGCCGTCCGGGAGTTTCTCGAGCGACAAGCCTCAGTCCGCCAATCCCCCGCCTCCCGGGGATTCCTCGGAGACCCGGATGTCGTCGAGGTTCGACGGATCCTCGAGACCTTGCAGCTCGAGCACCCCAAGCTGAAGGCCGCCGTCCGTCTCGTCACGGAGACCATCGCGCGCTCGCCCGAAGCCCGGACCATCGTCTTCACGCAGTACCGGCAGACGGCGGAGCGGCTCGTGGAGGAGTTCCGCCGCGCGGGCGACTCCCGTGTTCGAGCAGCTCGGTTCGTCGGGCAGGCGTCGAAGGACGACGACGTGGGGATGAGCCAGAAGGACCAGGGCCAACTCCTCGAACAGTTCCGGGCGGGCACGATCAACTGCCTCGTCGCCACGTCGGTCGCCGAGGAGGGGCTCGACGTGCCGTCCACCGACCTCGTCGTCTTCTACGAACCGGTCCCCGGCGTCGTTCGCACCATCCAGCGGCGGGGGCGGACCGGCCGCGTGCGGGCCGGACGGGTCGTCGTCCTCGTCGCGGAAGGAACCCGAGATGAGGGGCTCGACCGCGCCAGTCGCTCGAAGGAGCGCCGGATGCACGAAATGCTTGAGCGGGTCGAAGCCGAGCTCCGCGGCAGCGGCGTCCCCGCCCCCCCGGCGCGGGCGGTCCAACGGCAGTTGGAGGAGTACCGGGCCCCGTAGCTCGGATCAGCGGCCGGTACTGCCGAATCCCCCCGAGCGGGAGGCGATGGCAGGCACGACGCCGAGCTCGAACCGGGCCGGTCGGTCGGCGACCAGTCGGACCTGGGCGATCCGGTCTCCGACGTGAATCGAGTACTCCCCGTCGAACAAGTAGGTCAGGGGCACTTTCACCTCGCCCGCGTAATCGCGGTCGATCGTGCCGGGCGCATTGACCATCAAGACCCCCCGGCTGCCGAGGCCGCTGCGGGGGCGCACTTCCAGAAACGTTCCGGCGGGAGCTCGCATCTTCCAGCCGGTTCGGACGAGAGAGACGGAACCCCGGTGCAGCACGACGTCCTCGGCACTGGCCAGATCGAACCCGGCGGACCCCGACGTCGCCTTGGCGGGCAGGGGGACCGCAGGTGCGTCGGGCAGCCGTTCGACGACGATTCGGAGGGGGCGCGCGCCGGCCACGAAGCCTCGGGAGCCACGCCTCCCCTTCTAACTTCGGGCCGCGAAGGTCACTCGGCCGCGCCTTCCGGGAGTGCCCCGGGGAGCTCAACGGCCAGGAACCGCGCCACGAGGTGCCCCTCGGCCCGGCGCAACATCTTCCCCAGCGCCGGGGGGCTCTGGCCGGTGGTGCGCGCGAGGCGCGTCAAGGTGATCTTTCGAGGGACGGCAAAGAAACCGAGCGCCCACGCGCGGGCAAGGACGTCCCGCTGCTTCGGCGTCAGGCGGTTCGACTGGGCGTCGGCGATCATCGGCCGATTCGAGGCGCGGACCACCCGGAACGGGACCTCCTCCTTCCGCAGCCGGGCCAGGACCCGTCGAAGGGTCGATTCCTCTCCGTGGAATGAGGCGATCGTCGTCTCGGCGTTCAGGCGGAACGGCGCGGTCGGGGTGATCCGACCGGCGGAGAGGGAAACGAGCGCGCGGAGCGACGCCGGGTTGCGCTGGCGGACGAGCAGGATGTAGTCGCGCGTGCGCGGCCGGCGCTCGACGACCTCGAAACTGTCGAGACCGTACATGCGGCGGATCCGGCGGGATTCCCGTTCGAGCTCCTCGTCGGGACGGAGCGGTCCGTTCCGTCGCAGTCGGAGGAGTTGCAACCGCCAGCCCCGTTCCAGGCGAAGGGTCTCGAGGAGCTCGACCTCCTCGTACTTCTCGAAGAACACGGGGGGCACGAGGCCCAGAAGAACGAGGTGTTCCGTGCGGAATTCCAGGGTGACGGCCTGCATGCGGGGACGGCGGACCGCGAGTTCTCATATGAACCCGCCCCCGGTCCGCCGTCGGTTAAATATCGCCCTCGGCTCGACCGACGGTCATGGCGTTCCGCTCGCTCGGAGAGTTCCTAACCGAGCTCGAACGGCGCGGGGACCTCGTCCGGATCTCCTCGAAGGTCAGTCGCGACCTCGAGGTGACCGAAATCACGCGGCGGACGCTCGCCAAGGACGGCCCGGCCCTCCTCTTCGAGAAGGTCGAGGGGGCGACGATGCCGGTCGCGATGAACGTCCTCGGCTCGACGCGACGGATCGCCCTCGCCCTCAACGTCGATACGCTCGAGGAGGCGGCGGCCCGGATCGGGTCGCTTACCCACCTCCGCCCACCGGCCGGGGTCGTCGCCGCCCTGAAGGACCTCGGCGGGACGCTCGAGCTCCTCGAGACCGTCCGCTCGCTCGGCCCCAAGCGGGTCTCCAAGGCTCCGTGCCAGGCGGTCGAGGTCGACCACGTCGACCTGAACCAGCTCCCCATCCTTCGGTGTTGGCCGGGGGATGCCGGTCGAACGGTCACGTTCCCGGTCGTCGTGACCAAGGATCCGGACACGGGGGAGCCGCACACCGGCGTCTACCGATTGCAACAGTACGGCCCGGACACCCTCGGGTTTCACGCGCAGCTCCATCGGGTCGGCGCGTCCAACTACCGCAAGTGGGCGGCGCGCGGGGAGAGGATGCCCGTCGCGGCCGTCATCGGGGTCGACCCCGCGACCGTCCTGAGCGGGCTCGCCCCCGTCCCGGA
>JAKIVT010000126.1 GCA_022750415.1 Thermoplasmata archaeon | reverse complement strand
GGCACCGACGGAACGGCCCACGTCGATCGCCTCCGGGAACCTCGCGGGGGTCGCGATGATGAGGACCGAAGAGGCGGGGAACGAGGCGAGCACCGTCGGTAGAGCGCGCGCGAGGTACGGTTCGCGGGCGCTCGCGGTCGGCGCCGGTGGGTCGGAACGGAAGGCGGGGGCCGAATCGGGGAGACCCGGCCGGACGGAATGGCGGGCGATCGAGAGGAAGATCCGCGCTCCGTCCCGCACGGCGTGGAGCTTCGCCTCGCCGATCCGGGACCGGTACTCGACCGGGATCTGGGCGAATCGCAGTCGCTGCCGCATCGCCTTGACGAACAGCTCGGATTCGACCTCGAATCCCGTCGACTCGAGCCCGAGGGACGGGACGATGGCGGAGCGGACCCCCCAGAATCCCGTGCAGACGTCGAGGATCGGGCCCCGGCTCAGCAGGGCGGCCCAGGTGTTGAGCGCGGCGTTCCCGACCCGATGGACCAGGTTCCGCGCCGTGGAGCCCGAACTCTGCGTCGGCCGGCGGACCCCGGCGACGATGTCGGCTTGGCGTTCGAGCAACCGAAGCATCGCAGGGAGCTGGTCGCACGGATACGTCCCATCGGCGTCGAGCACCGCGATGGAGCCGAACCCGTTCGCCACCGCCCACTCCAAGCCGTCACGGACCGCCGCTCCCTTCCCGCGTCCCCGCTGGGGGAGGAGGCGGCAGTGGAACTGGGCCGCGACCCGGGCCGTCCCGTCCGTCGAGTGCCCGTCGACGACGAGCACCGCGGGCGGGGTCGGGTCGGGAAACCCTTCGACCCGTCCCAGCTCCTCGAGCGTGGCCCGGAGCCCCGCCTCCTCGTTGAGCGTGGGGAGCAAGATCAGCGGGGGACCGCGCGCGGTCGACGAGCGCGCCTTCGCATCGGTGCGGTCGGAGGTCGACGGCGCAAGGTCGCCGGCGGGCGAGAGAGCCATGTGGAAAACGACGGGGACTCGGTATAAAGTCGCCGGCTAATTCGATGAGAATCTCGCTACCAACCGGTTAGGTCGCATCCCCGCGCGTAGGGGCCCGGTCCCCTCCGAGGGATTCGGGGACTCGGAGAGCCGACGTGGGACCGCGGACGGGTTCCATGGGCGCCCGGCGAATGGGCAACGTCGTCACCGATCGGTCACGACGTGCCCTCGCTCAAAGCGAGGCCATTTCCCCCCCGTCCCGCTCGTCCCGACGGAGGGGTCGCCCTGTCGGCGGAATCGCGACAGGTCGGGTTCCGCCGGGGGTGGTCGAGGGCGACGTCGTTCGATGCCCCCGCCCTCTCGGTCTGGGAAACTCCCCGGGCGACCCGCCTCGCGTACTGGCTGGGCGCGCTCGGGATCTCCTTGGGCGCCGCGATCGCCCTGGTCGTGGCGTTCCGGACCGCGAGCGTCCCTCCGGGAGGGGACCCCGGCAACTGGCTCGCCACCGCCCTCGCGTACGTCGGGAGGCCGTACCCGTCCCAAGTCGTTCCGCTCGGCTACCCACCCGTGACGTTCCCGCTCCTCGGGGCGGCGGTGCTCGCCGCGGGACCGCTCGGGGGCGTCGACCTGTACGCGGGGTCGCTCATGCTCGCTCTCGGGCTCTCGCTGGCGGCGCTGGCGGCGACGGTACTGAAGAGCCGGGTCGTGGCCCTCGCCGTCGTCGCGTTCGTGCTGGTGAACCCCTCCGTCCTCGCGATGTTCTTCTGGGGGGCGTACCCGAACCTCCTCGGCTTCGTGTTCCTCAACCTCGCTCTGGTCGGGTACCTCCGGGCGGCCCAAGGGCACCCGTCGAGCGGGGCGGCGCAGTTCTGGGGGTTCGCGACGCTCACCGTCCTCACGCACTCGCTCGCCGGTGCGGTCCTCCTCGGGACGGTCGCCGTCGCGCTGGCGCTGGGCCGATTCTTGCCCTTGCCGCCGTGGGGGTCCCTCGCCCGCCAGGCCCGGGACGGAACGCTGGAGGCCCCGGCGCTCGCCGCCCGGGCGCTGTTCCGGTCCCGCGGGGGACGGGCGGGGATCGTGGTCTTCGCCGGCCTGGTCGGGGGGTACTACCTGACGACGTATCTCGCCGGGATCCCGCACCCCGGGTATTTCGCGTCGAACGCGGAGGGGTTCTCGCTCGACACGCTGACGGGAACCCTCACCCCCGTTCTCCCGGGGGTGATCCTGCCGGTCCCGGTCGTCCTCGCCTTGCTCGTCCTCGCCGTCCTCTTGGCCGCCCTCGGGTTCGCCGCCGTCCGCGACCGGCGGCCGGGCTGGTTGACCGCTCCGGCGGTCGTGCTGTTCGCCTGGCCCGTCGCGATCACGCTCCTGATCCTCGTCGGGGCGGCCGCCAAGGTCGTGACCGACTACCGTCGCCTCGGCTACTGCTACCTCCTCCCGGAGGGACTGTTGGCCGGCTACGTGGTCGACCGGTTGTGGGTCGCCCGCCCGGGGACAGCGTCGGGGGCCTCGGACGACGCCGGGAGGACAGTGGACGGACCGATCCCCGGGTGGTCCCGGATTCCCCCCGCCCACCGGCGGCCCGCCGCCTGTGCCCTGGTCGCCGCCGTCGTCCTGGTCGTCGTTCTCGCTACCGTGACCGCCCCGGCGGTGGGCCGGGAGGAGGTGACGTTCACCCGGATCGCCCACGACCCGGCGTTTCTCGACGCGGTGGGGGCGATCGCGAACTCGGGCACCGCCGGGGCGACGCTGACGATCCCCGGCGCCGACAAGTGGGTCGGGGGGCTTACCGGGGAGAACGCCTTCGCACCGTACCCGTCCACGGCGCTCCTGTTCTACCCGGCCCAGCAGCTGGATTCGCAACTCGCGTACTTTGCCCTCACGAGCCACTACGCCGTCACGAACGGGGAGGTCGCGGCGTCGGTCCACGGGACGTCCCCCGCGCAGGACACGGGGGTCCCCGGGTACGCGGCGGATCTCGGGGGTCTCCCCCGGCCGATCCTCCGGATCCCGCCGTCGGAGGTCGGCGTCCGGCTGCACAACTCCGCGACCGGCGCGACCTTCCGCGCCAACCTGACCGGCCCACCCTCGGTGACCCTCCCGGCGACCGCGACCGGGGCCATGAAGGTCTCGTTCGTCGAGCCTGGGTTCTGGTTCAACGTCACGGTCTCGGTGTCGGCGAACCGCCCGGAAGTGACCACAGGGTTCAGCGCCTCGGCCCTCCCGCCGCTCTCGGTCGCCGAGTTCGACGTCGTCGTCTCGCCCGCCGTCGGAACCTCCGCGTTCTGCTGGGCGAACCCCGCGGCCGGTAGTTTCCTCTGGACTCCCTCGGGGGGCAACGCCCCCCTCGTGACCTACGGCAACGTGACCCCGAGCGGGGCGCTCCGGGAAGCCACGTCGTTCGACCCGTCGACGGACGGCCCAGCCGCGCGACTTTCGTTCTCCGCGGCCAACTCGAACGGGACCCCGACGGTGGGGGGGAGTCTCGCGCTCACCACTCCTTCGACGGCCCAGGGCGCCGGGGGGCTCCCGGGCGTCTATGCCGCCCCGGCGATCTGGCAGACGCTCGGGGTCCGTTTCGTCCTGTGGTGGAACGCCACCGCGCCGGGGGCGGGCGGACTGTTGCCCTCGACCGAGGTGAACGACCTCGCCGCGGAGTACGGGCTTTCCCCGATCTTCGAGAACGCCGCGTGGGTCGTCCTCGCGATCCCGCCGCCGGCTCCGGCGACGACGGCCACCGACGGGATGGCCCCGGGCCCGGGGGCCGGACCGTGAGGGGGGGGTACCGATGACGGCCGGGCCGGTCGGACATCTCGAGGGGACGATCCCCGCCCACGTGCTGCGGCCCCCCCCATCCCTGGCCCAGCCGGGCGCGGGGGCCGATGTCGTCCGGGGGGAGTACCGATTCCTCCGTCTCCGGGCCGGCGCGAGCGCGTGGTACCTCCTCCCGATGCTGGGGCTGGTGGCGTTCGCGACCACGCTGGTGGCGTTCGCCTTCGCGGAGGCGCCCGTCCCCCCCGGGGTCGATCCGGGCCACTGGCTCGCGATCTCGTACAGCTACGTCGGTCTCCCGACGGCGGCCGACCCGGCGAACCAGCTCCTGTTCTACTCGCCGCTCATGTTCCCGTTCCTCGGGGGGCTGGTCCTGGCCACGGGGAACCCCCTCCTCGCCGCGGACATCCTCGGCGTCGGACTCTTCGCCCTGTACGGCCTCTCGACCGTCCACCTCGCGCGCCGGTTCCTTTCGTCCGGTCCGCTCCAGGTCGCGCTGGTCGGTTTCGCGGTGCTCTCCGGGGCGACGATCCAGATGGTGTTCTGGGGCGGGTACCCGAACCTGCTCGGCTTCGTGTTGATGAACGAGGCGCTGATCGCCATGCTCGCGTTCGTCCGCTCGGGGCTCGCCCGCGACGGCGCTCTGATGTACTTGTTTCTCGGCCTCACCTACTTCGGCCACGACCTCTCCGCCTTCGAGCTGTTCGCCGTGTTC
>JAKIVT010000125.1 GCA_022750415.1 Thermoplasmata archaeon | reverse complement strand
GTGCTGCGAGAACTCGCGCGCCAGGAGCACGGTGGAGGGGACCTCCGCCATGAGGTAGAGCTGGAAATCCCGGGTGCGCTTCAGCCCCTTCTCGCGCATCATCCCGGTGATTTCTTCGAGCTCCCAGGTGTTCCGGACGAACGGGAGCATCACCATGGCGTTCTTCAGCCCCTTCTCGACGCGGACCTTCTGGATCGCCTCGAGCTCGCAGAGGAACGCCGGTTTGTATATCGGGGAAATGTACCGAGAGCACCCGCGCCAGCCGATCATCGGATTTTCCTCGTGGGGCTCGAACTCCTCGCCCCCCGGCATCCCGCGGTACTCGTTGGTCTTGAAGTCGGACGTCCGGATGATCACCGGCCGCGGGTGGAACGCTTGGCAAACCTTCGTGATCCCTTCCACGAGCCGGTCGATCAACTGCTCGCGCTTCCCCTGCTTCAGAAGGGCGAGGGGGTGGTCGCGGACGTGGGCGGTGAAAATGAATTCGATTCGCATGAGGCCGACCCCCTGGACGGGGAGCCGGGCGTACTCGGCCGCCTTCTCGGGCACGCCGACGTTGACGTACACCTTCGTGGCGGTGACCGGCACATGGCTGTGGTCCGAGGTCCCGGTGTGCCCTCCGGACGACCCCGACGAGGAAGCTCCCGCGGCCGTCGCGGCCGCCTTCGAGAACGCGAGTCCGCGGTAGACCGACCCGCTCTTGCCGTCGACGCTGACCGTCTCGCCGTCGACGATGGTCTTCGTCGCCGTCCGGGTCCCCACGACGCAGGGAACTCCGAGTTCGCGCGAAACGATGGCCGCGTGGCACGTGATGCCGCCCTCGTCGGTCACGATCCCGGCCGCCTGGGCCATGGCGGGGACCATGTCGGGCGTCGTCATCGTCGTGATGAGGATCTCCCCGGGCTTCAGGCGGTCCATCTCTTGGGAGGTCCGGAGGAGGCGGGCCGTTCCGCCCGCAATCCCCGGGCTCGCGCCGAACCCTCGTACGATCGGTTCCGGTTCCGCGCTGGTCGGCGACGTGCCGGTGAGGGGGGCATTCGATGAGCCCGGGGCGCCGGGAGGCTTGCCGGCATCTCCGGCGGGAATCGTCGTCACCGGGCGGGCTTGAACGATATACAGCGACCGGTCGTCGGCGCACCACTCGACGTCCATCGGCCGGCGGTAGTGCGATTCGATGACCCGCGCGAGGGAGGCCAAGCGGTGGATCTTCTCGTCCGAGAGCTTCTGGCGCTTCCGGTCGGCTTCGGCGAGGTCGACCCGCTTGTTTCCTCCCTCGTCGTTCCGGACGATCTGGAACGCCTGGTCGCTGAGCTGCTTGACAACGATCCGGTGCGAAACACCGTCGACGACGTAGTGGTCGGGCGTCACCTCGCCACCCACGATCGCCTCCCCGAGGCCGAACCCGGCCTCGATGATCATGTGGTTCTCGCCGGTGTTCGGGTCGCGGGTGAACAGGATGCCGCTGACGACCGAGTCCACCATCTTCTGGACGAGCACCGCGAGTTGGACGGATCGGTGGTCGAACCCCTTGCGGGCCCGGTAGACGAGTACGCGAGGGGTGAACAGCGACCCCCAGCACCGTCGGATCTGGTCGAGGACCGCCTCCGTCCCTCGGACGTTCAGGTAGGTTTCCTGCAGGCCCGCGAACGACGCGCCCTCCAGGTCCTCCGCGGTGGCCGAGGAGCGGACGGCAACGAACCGAACCCCTTCGTCGGCGCTGAACTTCTCGAAGGCGCCGACGATGGCCTCCTTCAGGGCGGGCGGATACGGGGTCGTCTCGAACGCTTCCCGGATTTTGCGCGAGGCCGCGTCGACCGCTTCGCCCTTCGAAAGATCGAGCGCGGTGAGGGCCGCTTCGAGGGTCGCGCCGACCGTCGTCTGCTCGACGAACTCCCGGTACGCGTCGGTGGTGACGACGATCCCGGGAGGAACGGGGAGCCCCTGCCGGACGACCTCCCCGAGCTTGCTCGCTTTCCCTCCCACGAGCGGAAGGTCGGCGTCGGAGACGTCGGCGAGGTTCACGAGGAGTGGCATGGGTTCCCTAGGCCCTCTCGAATCGGTAGCCGAGCAGGTCTTCGGTCGGGGAATAGGGATGGACGACGTGTCGGTCGGCGACCGTCCACGGTCCCGGAACGACGGATTCGAGTCCGTTCACGAGCTCTTCCTGCCGCGGTTCAAGATGGGCCCGGTCGGTCAATTCGTAGTAGTGGAGCGAGCCCCCGTGCGCCACCGTCGCTCCGACCGAGGGTAGGTACTTAACCCCTCCGTGAGGAAGATTTAGAATCGCCCGTTCGCAGAGCCCGGCCGAGGGTGCGAACGTCTCGATCGCGTCGAGAATCGCTCGCCCGCGCCCGTCGGGACCGGCGCGCGCGAGGTTGCGTCGCGCCAGCGCGATCGCCGCGGGATTGGAGTCCACGGCCACGACCTCCCGGGCCCGCGCGTCCCGCACGATGTGCGCGGCGAACGGTCCGACGCCACACGCGAAATCGAGGACCCGCTCGCCCGCTCGGACCTCCTCCGCCACGAGCGCGTGTTCTCGCGCGAGGCGGGGCGAAAAGTACGCCCGCTCGAGGTCCACGTGGAGCGTCAGCCCGTTCTCGCGGTGTTCGGTCGACCACGGACCCGAACCGGCGATCCGTTCCAGTCCCCGAATCCGGGCGCCTCCGTGCACGCCGAGGTCGAGGCCCACCAGCCGGGCACCCGGAACAAACTCGAGGAGCGCCGAGCCGACGGCGAGGGCGTGGGGCCGAAGGGTCTCCGGAAGCCGGATGAGGACGATGTCGCCGACGACGTCGAATGCCCGGGGGAGCTCCTCCCGGAATTCGGGCGGAACCTGGACGAGGTCGCGGTACGACCGGGCGCCTTCGTCGGGACGCGCCAGGAACTCGCGCTCCTCGACGGTCCCCCGACGGAGAGGTGTCGCCGGCGGTCCCACGATGGGAAAGAGGACCTGGTCGCCTTCGTGGCCGACCTCCAGGTCCTCCCGCAGGAGGCCCTGGACCGAGAGGGTTCGGCGAGTCTCCTCGGCATCGCGGCGGGAGACGACCGCCGCGAGCGACCTCATCGAGAAGCCGCCGGGTGCCCCAACAGCCGGTCCAACACTTCGCGTCCGCGGAGGTCCCCGAGCGCCCCGCGGGCGGCGAGCGGTTCGCCGAACTTTCCGGCCGGGCCTTGCGCCGGGATTCCCGCTCCGACCAGAACGAGCGGGACCGGGTCGTCGGAGTGGCCCTTGAGAACGCACGGGGTGGCGTGGTCCGCGGTGACCGCGAGCCGGGTGGTCGACCGGTCGAACCCGGCGATGAAGGGGCCGAAGAACGACCGGTCGATCGCCTCGACGACGTCCCGCTTGGCTCGCGCGTTCCCGTCATGGCCGGGTTCGTCCGGCCCCTTGAGGTGGACGTACACAAACGGGGCCCGCTTCAGCGCGTCGAGCGTCGTCCGAGCCCGGTCCGCGAAGCCCGCCTCGTGGTCGGGTCCCATCGGGCCGACAAAGGTGTCCCCGAGGCCGAGACAGCGGGCGATCCCTCGTTCCACGGGCATCTCCGTCACGGCGATGCCCGGGAGGCCGTGCCGTTGCTCGAAGCTTTGGATGGGGTCGGCGCGGACTCCTCCGGCGTTCCGGAGGAGAAGGGAGTTGGCGACCTTCTGCCCGGCGAGGGCCCGTCGGGCGTTGACCGAATGGGAGGCGAGGACGGGGCCGGCCCGTCGAAGAAACGTCTCGATCGCGACCGCGGTGCGGGCCGCCGACTCGCTCCCATCGAGCGGTTCGACTGGGAGCGAGCGCGGGTCGGTGACCGCCCGAGCCTGTCCCATCCCTCCGACCTTTTCGTAGAACGGGTCGGAGTTGGAGACCTCGGCGGACAGGGGCCGCCCGTCCGTCGGGTGGAGCCAGAGCACTCCGCGGTGGCCCACCGTCGCCCGGACCTCGGCGTGGACCTGCTTGTCCGCGAGCAGGTCCCGCTGAGTGAGGGTCTCGGCGAGGGAGCGCGATTGCGCGGTCGTGAGGGACCGACCGACGCGCGAGTCGAGGATCGCCCCCGTGCCGTCGGAGGTGGCGAAGTTCAGCCGGAGCGCGATGTCGCCCGGCGCAAGCTCGACTCCGACGCCCAACGCTTCGAGAACCCCCCGGCCGGGCGAGTCCCGCACCGGGTCGTACCCGAGGAGGGCAAACACCCCCGCATCGGACTCGGGAGCGATCCCCGGACCCACCACGGTGACCTGGCCGATCGCCCCCTCCGCGACGAGCCGGTCCAGGTTGGGGGTCGCCGCGGCTTCGACCGGGCTGAGGCCCCCGGTATCCGGGTGCGGCCGGTCGCCCAAACCGTCGAGGACAACGAGGGCGAAGCGGGTGGCCTCCATTTCGCCGGCGGACCCGGGGTTTCCTTATATGGAGCGCCCCGCTCGACCGCCGAATCGTGCAGCGCTGGGCGGGCATACGGGCCTTCGTAGGCACGCGATACGG
>JAKIVT010000124.1 GCA_022750415.1 Thermoplasmata archaeon | reverse complement strand
CTGACGGCCCTGGTCATCGGACTCCCCCTGCTCCTCATGGGAGAGGTCGGCATCGGGTGCACGGTCACCAACCAGCGCGGGACTCCCGCCTACTCGGATTGCGGAGGAGCGCAGTCGCTCATCCTCGGCGGGGAAATCCTCGTGGTCGCGGCCGCGATCTTCGTGATCGGTTCGTTCGTCCCCAACGCCCAATCCCGGTCCAGCTAGGCTACGACCCCGTTCCCTCCGCTCGACCCGAGCGGCGACTGGTGCCATCCTCCGTCCGTCGCCACCCGGTCGAACCGACCAGGGGGATCCCGAAGCGAGGTCGCTTCCGGCGACCTACGGTCGAGCGATGCTCAGAGCGGTTGCCCCGCGAGCGCCCATCGACTTTCGCGGGACCCGCATCCCACGCATTCGCCCGGAGGTCCAGGGTCGACCGGGAGGGGTCCCTCGGGGGTTCCGAGGAGGGCCCCGTCGATCGCTTCTTCGATGCGGTGGCCGCACGCCTCGGCACCGCACCACGACACGATCCCCACGTGCGTGCGGGCCTGCAGCTCCTCCAACGTTCGTGCAACCCGAAACGAGGCCGCGAACGATTCTTCGGCCTTCGTCCGGAGTCGTGCGTCGTACTCGAGGAGCGCCGCCACGATCCCCTCGTCGACGTCGGCCGGGCCGATCGGCCGCTTCTGGCCGAGACGGTCCGCGGCCGTCACGGTCTTTTGCTCGGCCTCGCGGCGCCCGACCTCGAGTCGCAGAGGGACCCCGTGGGTCTCCCACCGGTAGTACTTCGCGCCGGGCCGCTCGTCGGAGGCGTCCAAGTGGACCCGCAGGCCTCGAGCCCGCAGTCGGCCGACGAGTTCCTCGGCGTACGCGGTGACCCCGTCCGCTCCCGCACCGGAAACGATCGGTACGACGACGACCTGGTACGGGGCAAGGGAGGAGGGGAACACGACGCCCTTCGCGTCCCCGTGCACGCTGACGACGGCCCCCACGAGCCGTTCGGAAAGTCCGAACGTCGTCTGGTGAACGTGCTGGGTCGACCCGTCCGCCGCCTCAAACTGGATGCCGTACGGGACGCTGAAGTTCTCGCGGTAGTGGTGGGTGGTTCCGATCTGCAGCGTCCGGGCGCCGCCGACGGGAATGTCGAGGGCGACCGAGTAGAACGCCCCCGGGAACTTGTCCCACTCCGGCCGGCGGACGGCGACGAACGGGAGCACGAACGACCGCGCCATCTCGGCGAAGGCCGCGAGGTTGGAGCGGACCCGCTCGGCCGCGGCCGCCTCGTTGACCTGGCAGGTGTGCTCCTCGAAGAAGTGGATCTCCCGGACCCGGAGGAACGGCCGGGTCGTCTTCGTCTCGTACCGGAACGTGTTCACGATCTGGTAGACGTTCAACGGGAGGTCCTTGTGGGAGCGGACCCACAGCGCGAACACCGGGTACATGGCGGTCTCGCTCGTCGGGCGGAGGACGAGCGGAACGTCGAGCTCGGTGGCCCCGCCCTTCGTGACCCAATACACCTGGGCGTCGAACCCCTTGATGTGCTCCTTTTCCTTTTGGAACTCCGTCTGGGGGATGAGGGCCGGGAACTCGACCGGCAGGGAGCCGGTCCGTTCGATCTCCCGGATCATGACCGCGTCGAGTTGACGGCGCGCCTGGAAGCCGTACGGCGTCCAGACGTTCATCCCCTTCACGGGGTACCGCTTGTCCGTCAGCTCCGCGGCGTCAAGCACCTCCAAGTACCAGTCGATGAACTTGGTGGCCTTGTCCGGAAACGTTGGCATCGTCGGTCGGCGGGGGAGAATCCCGCGCCATAAGCGTAGTGGGCGACCTGGGCGGCCGCGAGAAGGGGGAGAGTCCCGACCTACTCGCCGGAACCGAGCGGCTCGAGCGCCGGAACCGCCTCGGATCCGGATCCGCCTGCGGGCGACCGAACAATCCGGAACCCGTTTGCCGCGAGAAGCGCCGCTTGCTGGTGCTCCGGATGGAAATCCAGCCGGGAGGTGACGACGAGCAGCGAGGAAGCGCGCGCTCGATGGTCGAGGAGGTTGGCCTTTCGCGCCTCCGACCGAGACCACGAACGGGCGGCGGAATCTGGCGACGGGTCCACGGAGTCAGCGGGAAGTTCGACGGTCCACCGACGGTGGGCGGTTCGGATGGAGACCGTTGCCGGACTGCGCCCGTTTCCGTGGGGCCGAGCCACGACGGTGAGCGGACCTACGGTGTCGTCCGGGGGAGCGGTCCCTCCGGTCGTGGAAGGTCGACGGACCGTCAGCCTCCGGCGGGGATTCGTCCGGGTCCGGAGCTCCGAGCGGGTCCCGTGAAGCACGGCCGCGACGCGGGCGGCTTCGTCCCCCCCCGGGCCGGAGTCGACGACGAGCGGTCGCGGGCCGCCGAGGGTCAACCCGATCGAGAGGAGGTCCCGACCCCAGGTCCCGGGCACCCGCACGCCACCCGGGCGGTTCGGGCCGGGGCGGGCCTGGCGTACGATGGTCCGGAGAATCCGGCTCCCATCGCGAAGGGCCCGGAGCTTGGCCTCGCCGAGCCGCTCGTGGTACGAAACCGGAATCTGATGGATGCTGTAACCGCGCCGGACCGACTTGAGGACCAGCTCGGCCTCGATGGCGAACGTCGCATCGTCGAGTCCGAGGTCCATGAACTTCTGAACAGAGACGCCCCAGAATCCACTGCAGATGTCGAGGATGGGCCGGCGGCTCAGCACGCTGGCGGTGTAGCTGAGGACAAGGTTCCCGACCCGGTGCACCAGGTCCTTCAAGTCGGCCGGGGGCCCCCATACGGGGTGGCGAACTCCCACAACGAGGTCCGTGCCCCGGGCCAGAAGTTCGACGGCCGGTACGACATTCTCGGGAGGGTACGTGGCGTCGGCGTCGAGCACGATGACGTACGGAATTTGGCGGCGATGGACCCAGGCGATCGCCTCGAGCATCGCGCCGCCCTTGCCCCGGCTCGTTTGGGCGAGGACCGGAATCCCCCAACTGCGGGCGACTTCGAGGGTCCCGTCGGTGGAGCCACCGTCGATGATCAGGGGTTGGATCTTACGACCCGGCGCATGGAAACGCTCGGTCGGGAGTTCGCTGAGCGTGCGGGCGAGGCCCGCCTCCTCGTTCAGGGTCGGCAGAAGAACGACGGCAAACACGTCCTGGAAGTCTCGGAGGTCGATGCCGTCCGCGAACCCCGGGGCTAGGGTGGGTTCCTGAGTTTCGGGCACGCCCGTGCGGGCGCCAGAGCCACGGCTCAGTTCGTCGGAACCCTGCCCCACACGCCACCCTACCGAGAGGGGACTCCGCAGGGCGGGTCATAACCGCCCGCTGAAACGGAGTTGAGCAAATGGCCGGAACCGTCCGGGTCTCCCCGGTGGTGGGAGGGGAAACGCGCGCCAGGGTCCGGTCGCCCGACCTCATCGAGGTCTCGTCCGCTCGGAAGGTTGCGAAGAGCGGAATCGCCGGTCGGAGAGATTAAGCGAGCCCGAATCCTTGTACTCAGCCCCATGCGGCTTGTCGTCTGCGTCGACCGGGATGACGACCTCGGCCGGAAGGCCGGGGTCGAGGGGCCGGTCGTCGGACGTGCGAACGTCCTCGACGCCGCCATGCGGCTCGGGACCGCCGACCCCGAAGACGCCGACACGAACGCGATGTTCGCAGCGCTTCATCTTCTCGACCAGATCCGCGCCACGGGCGAGGAAGCCGAGGTGGTCATCCTCACCGGCTCGCCGAAGGTCGGGGTCCTTTCCGACCGGCGGGTCGCCGAGCAATTCGACCGGGTCCTCCGCGAGCACCCCGCGTCCTCGGCGCACCTCGTGTCGGACGGCGCGGAAGACGAGTATCTGTTTCCGATCCTCGCCTCGCGGATCCGGATTGACGGCGTCCGCCGGGTGTTCATCCGGCAGAGCGCGAGTCTCGAGTCGACCTACTACACCCTCGTACGGGCCCTAAAGGACCCGAAGCTCCGGGCGAAGACGGTCCTCCCGTTCGCCATCGTGCTTCTAATCCTCGGGATCGCCGCCGCGAGCGGCGTGATCTGGTGGGGAGTCATCGGCCTCTCGATCCTGCTCGGCATTTACTTGATCTTCTGGACGTTCGATATCGATGAGGCGCTCATCGATTCGCTCCGGTCGGCGTCGACGGATATCCGTCAGGGGTCGGTGGCGTTCGGCTTCGGTCTCTTCGCCATCGCGCTCGTGGGGATCGGCTTCCTGACCGGTTACAACGTGTACGTGGACCACCCCTCGGCGACGCCCATCGACCGGCTCCTCCTCTACGCGGGGACCGGGCTCCTCTGGTGGCTGTTCGGCGCGGAGGTCTGGGAGAGCGGGCGCGCCATCCGCCGCTACTTCCTCCACGGCCGCCTGCCCCGCTCTTACCCGGTGGCCACGATCTCGATCGTCGGGATCGGATTCGTCTCGTACGGGATCGTCTACACCCTCGCGTACCTCGAGGGACTGCTCCTCTCTGGGTTCTTGGGGAACTCTGGGCTCCCACTCATCGTCACGCTGATCGTCGTCGGTCTGGCCCTCGTGAT
>JAKIVT010000123.1 GCA_022750415.1 Thermoplasmata archaeon | reverse complement strand
GTAGGCCATGCAGAGGAGCGGGAGGCCGAGCGCCCGACACCCGTCGGCCATCACGCCGAGGTCCTGCAGCATCGCCCCTTCCCCCACGGTTCCGAAGTTCACCTGGACGCTTAGGAGGTCCGCCCCCAGGCCGACGGCTTCCGAAGGCGTCCCGACGAGGACTTTGTGGTCCACGGAGGGCCCGAGGGCGGTCGACGCCGAGATGTGCACTCCCAGCAACGTCGGGGGACGAAGGAGGCTGGCGACCTCGCGGACGGCCCCCTTCGTCACGATGAGCAGGTCCACGCCGGCGTCCTGAAGTGTGGCGGCGAGGGGGCCAACCGACTCGAGTCCGTCAATGGGACCCATGGAGACCGAATGATCGAGCGGGACGGAGAACAACCGCCGCTTCGGGTCGGGGAACAGCCGGCGCAGTCGGATCGAGCTGCCGTAGTTCATCGATAGCGCCCGACCGGGTCGTTACGACCCCGCCGTCGAGGGGCCGCGGGTCGCGGCCAGTACCCCGTCGACGAGGAGCCCGTGCAGCGCGAAGCCGCGCAGCATCGTGTCCCACATCTGCTTGCGGATCTCGTTCGTGTGCGCGAACGCCGCGACCATCTCTCCGACGAAGCGACTGTGCTCCTCGTCGGCCGTGACGTGGAGCCGGTAGTACTCCAGGGACTCCTCGGGGACGTGGTAATGCTTCGCGAACGCCGGGTACAGGCGCTGGCACAGTTCGACGTTGGGGGGCTCGGACGAGCCGGCGGCGGAGATGTAGAACGGCGACTCACGGTTGATGTAAAGGAAATCGTCGATCGCGACCAGCGTGCTCGGCAAGTGCGGGGTGGCGAGCACCGTCGCTCGGGGGACGCCGATCCCCTCGCAGAACCGGAGCCAAAGTTCGGGGTGCCCCGGCGCCTTTCCCTTTGGATCGCCGGCTTCTTCGAGGAGCTGGTCGAGGATCATGACCCGGAAGCGGTCGTTCGCGGGCTCGTACGAACATCTCGCGAACCGCTCGGCCATGGCGATCGGGACGCAGGCCAGCCACGGGTAGAACTGCCCGACCCAACGCTGTACGGTCGCCTTTGGGGCCGTGCCGGATTCGACCTCCTGGAAGAACGGGTGGGTGCGGAACGGATGGTTCGCCATCTTGAACGCCGTGAGCTCCCGGCGGAACGCCTCCCCTTCGAATCGGACCCACGGTGGTTCGTTCATCGTCGATTTTCACCGACGTTCGCTATTTGGACGGCGAGGTTCCGTCGTGAACCCGGAGACTGGCCAGTTCCCGGCCTGGGGCCGGCGGCGACACGGGCACCGAAACGAACGGGCCCCCGCCCGCCCGGCCGCGGAGCGAGTTCGCGACCGCGGCGAGGAGCATCAGGGCGAGGCCGATCGCGAAGAGCAGGTGAAGCCCGTTCATGAATCCGGTCGGGTCCCCGATCGAACCGCTCGTCCCGCTGAAGATGGCGGTCAGAGTGGAGCGGGGCACCGAGGCCGCGAGGACCGTAAACGCGAGGGCGAGCGACCCGAGCATCCCGGCGTTGAGGAGCGTCGTGCCGATCGCCGAGGCGATCCCCCGGCGAGCCGCCGGAACGCTCGACATGACCTCCGCCCGGTTTGGTGCGGCGAACATCCCCTGACCGAGACCGAGGAGGGTCATCGCGCCGCCGAGCAGGGTGTACGACCCGCCTGCCGGGAACCGGAGCAAGATGAGGAATCCGACCGCTCCCACGAGAAGGCCAATCGTACCGAGTCCGCGGGCGCCGCGGCGGTCCGAAATGGCGCCGCTGATTGGCCCGGTGATGACGAAGGCGACCGAGAGGGGAATGAGAAGGATGCCCGCCGTGAGCGCGTCGTCGCCGAGGACCCCCTGCAGGTAGAACACCATCACGAACGAGAACGCCCCACGCCCGAGCGCCGCGAGGGCGGCCGCGACGTTGCCGGCGAGGAAGGTCCGGATACGAAACAAGGAGAGGTCGAACATCGGATGGGCGACCCGTTGCTCGGCGTAGAGAAACACGCCGAGGAGGATCAATCCGAGCGGGACCGAGATGACCACGAATGGGGAGCCCCATCCGGCGAGGGCTCCGATGGTGAGCCCGACGAGGGAGAGGGTCAGTCCGCCCCCGAAGGAGAGGTTCCCGACCCAATCGATCGGGACGTCCTTCTCGGGCGCGTGCATTTCCACGAGCGCGAGGTACGCCCAGATCGTTCCGACCGCGCCAATGGGAAGGTTGACCCAGAAGATCGAGCGCCAGCCGAGGGTCGCGGTCAGGACCCCGCCGAGAATCAGGCCGACGACCGAACCGGAAAGCGCGGCGACCTGGTTGATGCCGAGCGCCTTCCCCCGCTCCCCGACCGGGAAGGCATCGGTGAGCAACGCCGCCGAGTTGGACCAGAGGAACGCGGCTCCGGTTCCCTGGACGATCCGCGCCACGAGGAGCTCGGGGCCGGTTTGGGACAGGCTTGCAATGGCCGAGCCCACGGTGAACACGGCGAACCCGAGGGTGTAGAGCCGCACGCGGCCGAACATGTCGGACAGCCGCCCGAAGGAGAGGAGGAGCGTCGTCGTCACGACGCTGTACGAGAGCATGACCCACAGCAGGATCGCCGGGTCGGTCTGCGGGAGCTGCCGACCGATCGTCGGGAGACTGATCAGGACGATCGAGGAGTCGATCGACGCCATGAGCGTCCCGATCGTGGTGTTGCTAAGGACGACCCATTTCCGATTGACCATGGCGGGGCGGAGTTGATGCGTCGTCGCACCCGTCCGGACGCATAGGCTTGACGGCCGCATCGCGGCCATTTTCCCGGGGAAAATCGGTCGGTTGTTCCCCGGAGAAAGGGGTCCGACGGGGCGGCCAAACCGTTTGACCTAGCCGATGTCTCCGCCGGACGCCGGTGATGCAGATGCGACGGAGAATCGACTCGGGCGCCCGACGGGCGCGCCCCCCTTCCTCCGGTCCCTCACCGGGCCGACCGATTGGGTATCGAGTGCCGTGACGACCGCGCCGACGAAAGCGGAACCTGCCAAGGACCCGGCCGCGATTGCGCCCGTTACGCCGGCGAAGACGGCCAGCGCCCTGGCCCCCGCCGAGGCACCCCCCACGAAGGCACCCCCCGCCAAGGCACCCCCGGCCGTTCCGGCATCCTCGGCCCGATCCGCGAAGGAACTCGAGTCGCTCTCGAGGACGCTGGCTTGGAGTCGCCCCCCGCAACGGACCGTACCGCAGCCGGACGCCTCCGTGGCTCGGCGGATGCACGTCGTCATGGTCGGATGGGAGTTCCCGCCCCACCATACCGGCGGGCTCGGCGTCCATTGCCTTGAGCTCTGCCGCGAGCTCACGCGGATGGGGCATCGGGTCACCTTTCTCACTCCCTTCCCCGGACCGTTCACCCCCGTCGCGGGGATGGTGATCCGACATCCGGGGGAACCGGAAACCGGAGGGCGAGTCCCGGAGTACCCCCTCGCCTACGCCGCCGGGGAACTCGCCCGGGGATCCACCGCCGAGGCGATCGAGGGCTGGGACTCCTGGGTCGCGACCCGGGAAGGACTCGACGACGCCAGCGTGGTCCATGTCCACGATTGGTTCGGGACCGTCGGCGGGGCCGCCTTGGCCCGCCGCCTTGGGTGCCCGCTCGTGCTGACCATCCACTCGACCGAGTACGACCGGTCCCTCGGACACCCGGCCGAGACACTCCGATGGCGAGAGGAGTACGGGGTCCGGAATGCCGACCGGGTGATCGCCGTCAGTCAACACTTGGGCCGACAGCTCATCGAACGTTACGGAGCGAAACCCGAGCGCCTGCGGGTCGTCTACAATGCGGTTCGTCCGACGGCCCGGCTCGAGCCGGTCGTGTCGGCCACGCAAACCGTGCTCTGTCTCGGCCGCTTGACGGCGACGAAGAACATCGACACCTTCCTCAGGGCCGCCTCAAGGGTCGCGCCGGGATTCCCGGACGCCCTCTTCGTCGTGGCGGGCGAGGGTCCCGAATACCCGCGGCTCATCGACCTCGCCGTCCACCTGGGCGTGGGCGACCAGGTCCTGTTCCTCGGCCACGTGACGGACGACGAGCGGCTCGCCCTCCTCGCCTCCGCGTCGGTCTTTGTCCTTCCCTCCGTCGTGGAGCCGTTCGGGATCGCCGCGCTGGAGGCGATGGCCGCGGGGGTCCCCGTGATTCTATCGAGGACGAGCGGTGTGGCGGAGATCGCCACCAACGTCTTCGCGATCGATTTCTGGGACGTGGAGGAGTTCGCGAGCCGCATCGCGGAGCTTCTTGTGTACCCCGTACTTCGGGGGACCATGGGCGAGGGAGGCCGGGCCGACGCCCTTCGGGACGGTTGGGCCGAGCGAACGCTGCAGACCGTAGGGGTCTACGCCGAGCTGATTGCCTCCAAGCGGAGCCGGGAATGAAGGTCGTCCTCTACCTCCACATGCACCAGCCGTGGCGGCTCGCCCGATTCCGGTACATGGACCTCGGGTCGGGACGCCCGTACATCGACCGCGAGCGGAACCTGAACATCTTTCGCGGGATCGCGGAGCGTTGCTACCGCCCCGCCCT
>JAKIVT010000122.1 GCA_022750415.1 Thermoplasmata archaeon | reverse complement strand
GGGTTCCGCATTCTCTCCTACGACCGCCGGGGCCACGGGGAGAGCGCCCCGCTTCCGGGGATGCGCTCGGTCGCCTGGGAGGCCGATGAGCTCGGCGAGCTCCTCGTTTCGACCGACCACTTTCCGGCGCACGTCGTGGGAGTCTCCTACGGCGCGGCCGTGGCGCTCTCCTTGGCGGTCCGACGCCCGGAGTTGATCCGGAGCACGATCGTCCACGAGCCGCCGCTCGTTGCCTGGCCGAAGGTCGAGAACGAGCCGGACATCCGGGCCGCCCGGGCCGACCTCGACGAGTTCGCGAAGTGGGCCCGCCGACAGCTCCCGGACGCCGCGGCCCGGTTCGCCGAACGGTTCGTCACCGTGCCCGGTGGGTTCGACCGTTGGCCGGCCGCCACGCAGGATGCGTTCCGGACGGGAGCGCGGACGTGGCCGGACGAGCTGGGGGCCCTCGAGCGGGCCGACCTCGACCCGGGGCTTCTTGGGGAGGTCGACCTCCCGGTCTTGCTGACGGTCGGGGCGGTCGGCCCCCCGTTTTACGGACGGATTTCCCGTTCGGTCGCCGAGTCGCTCCCGAACGCGACCGAGCGGCTCCTCCCGGGGGCCGGGCACTTCCCGCACGTGACGCATCCGGCGCTCTACGGCGGCACGGTCCTCGCGTTCGCGCTCGAGCGAGACGTCAAACCGAGCTAGCCGGGCGACGGGTCGGAATCCCGGTGCGCCCGCCGACGGAAATCGTCGCGCACGGTCGCCGCCGACGGGTCGGTCGCGACCCGATGGATCTCGTCCCCGGCCTGGAGGGTCCCGGTCTGTCGTACGGTCAGGTAGAAGCCGGACCGCTCGTTGGCGAGCATTCGCTCGATCATGTCGTCGCGCTGGAACCGGGCGTTGAGCTTCATGCACGGGAGCCGCGGCTGCGTCACGGCGAACTCGGCGGTCCCGATCCCGAGGACGTCGCCGAGCCGAATCTCGTCCTCGGAGGTCCCTTCGATGGTCAGGTTCTCGCCGAACACCCCGACCGGGAGCTTCACGTCGCCGAGCTCCGCCTGCCAGGCGGCGTAATGTTCGTTGGGATAGGCATAGACCGACTTCCGGAGCCCCCCGTGAACCCGTCGGTCGGCGACCTCGTCCCCCTCGAGGCTGTCAGGACCGACCTCGACGGGGCCGAAGAACGGGTGCTTGCGAATGGCGCTCGTGTGGGTCTGGTCCCGGAACACGAGTGGCTCGGGGTGCCCGAGGTTGACGGAAACAACGATCATCGGCGGGCGCCCCCGGGCTTCGCTTCGGCGGCGCGACGGCGCGCGTCGCGTCGCCGCTGCGCCGGGTCGATCCAGTAGCGCATCTCGGTGGTGGACTGGAACCCCAGCCGTTCGTAGACCCCCCGACCCATCGCCGAGGCGTGCAAGGTTACCCGCGCGTACCCGAGTCGCTTCGCGAGGGCAACGGCCTCGCGAACCACCCGACTCGCGACGCCCATCCCCCGAGATTGCGGGAGCGTGTACACCGAGAGGATGTACGGTACGCGGAGGTCGTCCAACCCCGGTCGGGGATGGCCGGGTTGGAACCAGACCGCTCCGCTTCCGACCGGCGTGCCGCGTGGATGCTCGACCACCCAGGCGATGGCATCGGCCCGACGGAGGCGAGGGCGGAGCCATCGGGCGTAAGCTGGCGCGTGGCGCGCGAGGACCCGGGCCGGACGGTCCCCCATCTCCTCGAACATCGCGACCCGATGGGCCACGAGGAGCGGGACGTCCTCTTCGGTCGCCCGGCGGACCGTGAGGGCCGGCTGCCGTCGGCGAGCGGCTCCGGGCGGCATGGTGCACGGGAGGACGACTTCGAGGCCATAAGCCCGGGCCGCCCCGTACGGAGTCGGTCAGTCGAGTTGCCGACGAAACCGTTCCCGGACCTCGAGCGCGAGCGCCACCAGCCGGTCGGCGCTCGCCTCGTCGGGGGTCTCGATCGCGAGGAGGACCCGCGGGGTTCCCACGCGGAGTACGACCACTCGTTTCGGGTCGCGCTTCGCCACCGGCGTCGCCCGCTTCTTCCGCGGCTTCGTCCGGTCGCGGAAGTCCATCCGGATGAGGATCACCCCAAGAAGTTGGGACGGCCCGAGCGCCTGCCGGTCCTCGACCGTTCTGCGCCACTGGCGGAGTCCCCATCCCCCCCGAGGGCGCTCGACCTCCTCCCACGGTCCGAAGACGAGGTCCTGGTACGCGGCGTACTCCTGCGTGCCCCGAATGGCGAGGTCGATGTACCCGAGCAAGAACCCGTACGCGAGCGGTCGGTCGTCAATCCCGGCCCGCTCGAGCTGGTCCTCGACCTTGCTCGCCTCCGACCCGCGGTCGGGCTCCCCGGTCACCCCGGGCCGCCCGGTGCCTGCTTCGACGGGTCGATCGTCTGGAGATAGATCTCCCCCGGCCCCTCGACCCGGAGCGCCTCGAAGCTCAGGGCGTGCCCGACGAGGCCGCCGCCGAGGGGCTGGTTGTACGCGCGGACGGTCACGGATGCGTCCTTCATCACCAGCGCACCGTGGTCGATGTCCATCGCTTCGCCCTGGGCGAGGGTGAACTTCAGGATGTTGCCGTGGCCCTGAAACGCGAAGGTACCGGGTCCCGTCAATCGGTCCATCCAGAACCCGATCATCCGGCCGATCCGCCCGGTTCCTTGCACGTAGAACGTGTCGTAGTGGATGGTGCTCGTCGCGAGGAGGAGGGAATGTTCCGCGACGTCGACGGCCTTGCCCGCCTCGAGCTCGACCACGCGGGTCTCGCCCGGCCGGAACCGGCTGAACGCGACGTACCCCGGGCCGGTGTATTCGTGGAGTTGGAACGGGAGCCCGCCGACGAGGGTCCGCTTCAGCGTGGCGGCGACTCCGCCCTGGGTGAGCCAGCGGTACCCGAAGCCGATCGTCGGGTCGGAGTAGACCATCAGTCCCCCCTCGCAATAGATCTGCTCGCCGGGTCCGAGGGTGGTGAGGGCGATCGGAATGTAGTCGCCCTTGACCTCGACCTGCATTGCCCTCTCACGCTCCGCTGTGGACCAGGACGCGGCCCGGTCCGGTCAGGTCGAGGACCGGAAGGGGCGGGCCGCCGGACGAAGTCATGGCGGGCGAGGCGAGCCAGTCAACGCGGACGTTGACGGTGTTCGCGGCCGCGAGGAGCGAAGCGACATTCGTCCGCATCCGTTCGCCCGGCTGCAATTGGAAGGAGAGGATGTTCCCGTACGATTGGTAGACAATCGTTCCGGGTCCGGTCAGTTCGTCGGCGAAGAGGTACGTCACCGGCCGCTGGCCGTTCGCGTCCGGATACGGGGCGGGGTATTGCGCGAGGACCATCGGGTAGTACCGAGTCGATTCCTCGAAGCAGATCAGGTGCCCGTCGCGGAGCCGGAGCGTCTCGCCGGCCGCCAACGGAAGGACCCGGACCTCCCCCCCTTTGTCGCGGGAGAACGAGACGTGTCCGGGTCCCTCGAATTCGGCGAAGAAGTAGCTCTCGTCTCTGTCGCCGAGCGCGTGCATCCCCATCAGGTGGGTCCGGCTGACCCCGAGGGACTTCATCGTGCGCCGGTGCACCTGGACGGGCTGCTCCTTGTACAGCATCAGGCCGTGCGCGGCGAGGACCTTCTCCCCGTGCCGCAGCGTCACGAGGACGGCCGGGGCGATCCCTCCCACCGAGTCGGCCTGCATGGGGTTCCTGCCCTACGTCACCGGGCGCTCATCGACGGCGAGGGCGTACGCCCCGCCGCAATACTCGCACCGGGCGTACCCGCCCTGGATGCTCTTGGGCGTGATCTTCGCTCCGCAACCCTTGCAGTTCATCTCCTGCAGCGAGGCGCGGCTAATCGTGACTTCGGTCCGCTTCTTGACGAACTCTTCCGGTATCGGCATCCGCTCTCTCCTCCTCCGATCAGAAATGGCTCGACTTCGGGTCGATGCTTTGGATGGCGACCTGGCCCGGGCCGATGAGCTCGAGGACCTCAAACCCCTCGAGCTTGCCGAGGAAGCCCCCACCAAACGGCAGGTTGACGGTCTTCGCGACGACGCCGGCGTCCTTCCAGAGCATCCCGCCGATGTCGACGTGAATCAGCTCGCGCGGCGCGAGCGTCATCGAAATGATGTTCCCATACCCGTGGACGGCGACCTTCCCCGGTCCGGTCAACCGATCGAGCCACACGCCAGCCATTCGGCCGGGCCGGTGCGTTCCTTTCACGTACTCCATCCCGTACCGGATGTGCGCGTCGGCGCAGAGGAGGGAGCCCTCCGCGACGTCAATCGTCTGGTTCGGTGCCAGGTCCAGAATTCGGACCTCGCCCGTCCCGTCCCGCGAGAGCCCAACGTGACCCGGGCCCGTGAATTCGGTAAGGAAGTACGGGATCCCGCCCACCGTCGTCCGCTCGAGGGTCTGCAGCATTCCGCCGCCCTGGATCGTTTTGCGCGAAACGCCGACCGCCGGGTCCTTGAACAGCATGATGCCGTGCTCGCCGTAGATCGCCTCGTTCGGGCCGAGGGTCGCGAGTACGGTGGGCACCAGCCCGGGAAGACACTCGAGTTCCACGGTCCTCGGCCGTCCAAGGGTGGTGGTACTATGAG
>JAKIVT010000121.1 GCA_022750415.1 Thermoplasmata archaeon | reverse complement strand
CGGGCGAACCCGCGCTTCACGAGCTCGGTGCCGAAACGAAGGGTCTCGACCGGGTCCTTCATCGTCGTCGGCGAGGACGCGACGTCCGTATAAGACCGTGGAGGGAACGGGCCGGGGGAAACGGTCTTACCCCGGCATCCCGTCCGACCGGCCGCTGGGGGAGCTATGGAACGGCTGAGAGGACGGGCGTCGCCCGTCGACCCCAAGAACCTGATCGGGACAATGCCCGCGCAGGGAACGCGATGGTGGGCTCCATAGCACCTCCGGCAGGAACCGGAGTCAATGGGCCCCGCTGACGGTCCGGTCGCCCCGGGGCATCGCCGTCTTCCCGGAACCACCGGTCGCGTGGTCGTGGTCGTCGCGCTCGCCGTCCTCGTCGCGGTGGCGGGGTATGGGGTCTACGCCTACCAGGCCGGAAAGGATCCCTCCGGGGAGCCGACGCTGGTCGTCTACACGTACGACAGCCTGTTCACGGGGACGAATCAGACCGCCGCCGTCGACGCGGCCGTGTTCGGAGCGTTCGAGTCGGCGCACCACGTCCACATCGACCTCGAGCGTCCCCCCGGGACCCTGGTCGGCACCCTGCTCTCCGAGGCGAACGCCCCCACCGCCGACCTGGTCATCGGTCTCGACGAGGTCACGGCCCCGGAAGCGGCGGCCCATCACTTGCTGATCCCGTACACTTCGCCCGCCCTCGCGAACGTCCCGAGCAACCTGGTCGCGGAGATCGCCCCCGACCATTCGGTCACACCCTACGAGTACGGGTACCTCGCGTTCGATTACAACGAGTCGTTCGCGAACGCGACCCACGGCGCCGTCGCGAACGCCTCGTTCGATACGATCGCGGCGAATGCGAGTTGGGCGTCGAACCTCCTCATCGAGGACCCGACCGTCGACATCACCGGGGAAGAGTTCCTCCTCTGGCAGATCGAGTACGCCGCGACGGTGGACCATGCCAATTGGACCGGATTCTGGAAGGCGGTCGACCCGCACATCCAGACTGCGCCGGACTGGACGGACGCGTTCACCCAGTTCTCCACGCCCCCGAACAACCCCGGCATGGTCGTCAGCTACTCGGTCGACCCGGCGTACCAGAGCTACTTCGGCTACCCGCCGACGTTTGGCGCGACCGTCGCCCACTCGAACGGGACCGCGTACGGTTGGAAGACGATCTACGGCGTCGGCATCGTCGCGGGAACCCGCCACCTCACCCTCGACCAGGAGTTCGTCGACTGGTTCCTCTCCGGAACCGTGCAGTCCGAGATCCCGACCAACGAGTGGGAGTATCCCGCGAACTCCACCATTCCGCTCCCGTCCGTCTTCTCCCTCGCCGTGCCGCCGGCCTCGATCACGCCCCTCAATGACGCGGTGACTCCGGCGGAGATTGCGGCCGGCCTGCCGGAATGGTTGTCGGAGTGGCAAACCATCGACAACCTGTACGGATGACCGGACGATTCGACGGGACGATCCCCCTCCTCCCTGTCGTTGCCTTCGTGGCAGCGTTCGCCATCGTTCCCGCGGCACTCCTCCTCGCGACGGGGACCGTCGGACTCGGCGGACTCTCGGGACTGGTGCGGCTCGCCGCGGACCCTCTGAATCGCCAAGCGCTCGAGAACTCGCTTCTACAGGGGGGCGCGAGCGCCGCTGCCGCCGTCGCCGTCGGGGCTCCGGCCGGCGTGTTTCTCGGACGGTACACGTTCCGTGGCCGGAGCGAGTTGCTCGCGGTCCTGATCGTTCCCTTCCTCCTTCCCACGCTGGCCGTCGTACTGGGCGTCGAGACGATCTTCGGGACGGGAGGCGTGGTCTCCTCGGTGATCCCGGGGACCCGCGTCCTCGGCTCGGGGTTCGGCGGGATCGTCGCGGCCAACGTCCTCTACAATGCTCCCGTGGTCACGCTCCTCACCGCGGTCGGTGTCGAATCGTCCTCGCCGGCATTGGAAGAGACGGTGGCGACCCTGGGTGGCGGACCGTTCGCGACCTTCCGCGACGGTTGGGGGCGCCCTGCCGCGCTCGGGGCGGCTGCGGGCGCGGTTCTGACGTTCCTGTTCTCCGCCCTCGCGTTCGCCGGCCCCCTGCTCCTCTGCGGTGCGAAATGCTACACGGTGGAAGCGCGGATCTGGTCGCTCGACCAGGTCCTGCTCTCGCCGGCGGCCGCGGCCGGCCTCGCCGTGCTCCTGATCGGGCTGCTGGCCCTACCCGCCGCCGCGTACCTCGCCCTCGTCGCCCGCCTGCGCGCGGCCCGTCGGTCGTCCGACCGTCCGGCACGCCCGGTGCCGTGGGGCCGCCCGTGGGTGTGGCCGTTCGCCGCCGCGACGCTGGTCCTGGGACTCTCCGTGGCCGCCCTCCTCCTCGCGGTGCTCGACGCGGCCGCTCGGCCCGCCGCGCCGGGCGCCGGCGAGTTCTCCGCCTTCATGCAGCTCTTCGGACCGTCGGTGACGAGCCGTCTCGGAGTGTCGACCCTCGCGGCGACCGCGAACACGGTGTTCTTCGCGACCGTGGCGACGGCGCTCGCGCTCCTGTTCGCCATTGCGACCGGCTTCGGGCTCTCCGCCCGCCCCGGGGCTGCGCGCGCGCTCCGCGCCCTGGTGTTCGCGCCGCTCGTCGTCTCCCCGGTGGTCCTCTCGTTCGCCCTTTCGCAATTCTGGCGCCCGGTGTTCGGAGGGAGTTCGACCGTCGGTGTGCTCATCCTCCTCGCCCAGGCGACGCTCGCGATCCCGTTCGCGTTGCCCGCGGTGGAAGTGGCGTTGCGCCGAGTCCCGGCGAACCTGCGCGAATCCGCGCAAACGCTCGGCCAATCGCCGTGGCCGGCCTACCTCGATGTGGAGCTGCCCCTCGTGCGCGACGGCCTCGTCACCGCCGGCCTGTTCGCGTTCGCGCTCAGTTTCGGGGAATTCACCGCGACGTACTTTCTCGCCACGCCGACGTTCACGACGCTCCCCATCGAGTTGTACCGGCTGGAGGGGGTCCGAGAACCCGCGCTGGCCGCCGCGGTCGCGGGGCTCCTGGTCCTGGTCAGCCTCGTCGCGTTCCTCGTGATCGTTCGGGGAGGCCGACGTGTCGAGTTCTGACGGTTTGCAAGTCCGGAGTCTGGGGGCGGCCTGGGGGTCCGCCCCGGTCCTCACCGACGTCGACCTCGATGTGGCCGAGGGCGAGTTCGTCGTCCTGATGGGCCCGAACGGAAGTGGGAAGACCACGCTCCTCCGGTGCCTCGTCGGGCTCGAGACGCCCACGACCGGAACGATCTCCCTTCGGGGCAAGGTCCTTGACCGAATCCCAACGCACCGCCGCGGGATCGGGATGTTGTTCCAGGAGCCGGCGCTGTTCCCCCACCGCACCGTCTGGGAGAACGTCGCGTACGGCCTCGCCGTCGCCCGGCGACCCCGGGCCGAGGTCGACCGGCGCGTCGCCGACATGCTCGAGCTGCTCCACTTGCAGCCCCTCGCGGACCGGGCCCCGGACGCCCTGAGCGGCGGGGAGCGGCAGCGCGTGGCGCTCGCTCGCACCCTCGCGCCCGAACCGGCCCTCGTCCTGCTCGACGAACCGTTCGCCTCCGTCGACGCGGAGATCCGCCGCGACCTACGGAGCGCGTTCCGCCGCGCTCTCTCGGCGACGAGGACCGCGGCCCTCCACGTCACGCACGACCGGGAGGAAGGGCTCGTTCTCGCCGACCGGGTCGTGTTGCTCTCCGAGGGTCGCATCCTCCAGGATGGCCCGCCCGCGAAGGTGTACGCCGCCCCCGCATCCGCGGAGAGCGCCCGGTTTCTCGGCTACAACGTCGTGGAGGAGGACGGCGGGACGTTCGCGGTGGCCCCCTCCGACGTCGAAATCCGGCCCCCGGGCCCCGGGACCCATTCGGGCGTGGTGACCCTCAGCGGATTCGCCGGGGCGAACCAACTGCTCGAGATCTCCCTCGACGATGGGACCGGCATCGAATGCCGACTGCCAATCGGCTCCCGGCCGCCGACCGTCGGCGAGACCGTCGGGGTCCGGTGGGGACGGTCGGTCCCCTTGCCGACGCGAGCGGCCTAGTCCTCGCGCCGTCGCCGGCGCTGGGGTCGGCGCTCGTCGTCGCCGCCGCCGGAGTCCGCCCGGGGGGGGCGTCGGCGGTCGCCGCCGTACCCACCCGAGCCGCCACGGGACTTCCAGGGCGGAGGTCCGCTCCGGCGGGGCCCGGAGCTGTAGCCCCGGTCACGGCTCCCACCTCCGGCGCCGTCGGCCCGTGGGCGGAGGCTGAACCGGTTGCCGCAGGATTGGCACGTACCGACCATGCCGCCGTCGTCCCCGTCGGAGAAGACGATCGGGCCGCCGCACTTCCGGCACGGGCGCGCCCGGCTGGGAGGTCCCGCCGAGTCGAACTCGCGCCGAGGGGAGGGGCGGTCGTCGCTCCGTTCGAAATCGCGGCCGCGGCTCGGCCGCTCGGGGGCGTCCTCGAGCCGTCGGGCCGGTCGCTCGGGCGCATCGGCGCGAATGAGCTTGAACACGGTGTCGCAGTCGTCGCACGTCGCCGCCAGGGCGTTCTCGCCGTCGACGGAGAGCACCAGGGTCCCGCCGCACTCGGCGCAGACTGCGGAGAGCTCCTCCTCGTCGTCCTCAGCCGCCTTCTCGGTGGACGGCACGCTGGTGACGACCGTGGTCGTCAGGTCGGCGTTGGCGGG
>JAKIVT010000120.1 GCA_022750415.1 Thermoplasmata archaeon | reverse complement strand
GATGGCTCCCATCGACTCGAGCCAGGGAAGGATTGCCAGGTCGGCCTGGGGCCAATCCTCGTCCATTCCCTCCACGTCCACCGTCCCGCCCGTGATCGCCGCGGCCGCCCAAAGGTACGCCGCCGAGGAGGCGTCGCCCGGGACCCGGATCCGGTCGCCCCGGTACTCTTGCGGGGCGGGTACCCGGAACCGACGACCGGATCGTTGCACCTCGATGCCGTGGAGCTCGAGCACCCGCAGGGTCGCGTCGACATACGGTTCGGAAACCATCCGCCCCGTACGGCGGAGTTCGGATGGACCGGACAATCCCGGGAGGGCGAGCAAGAGCCCCGAGAGAAATTGGGAACTCTCCGAGGCGTCCAGGGGCGCTCGCACCGGGGTCATCGGTCCTTGCACCGAGATCCAATCGGTGGCCCTCGGCCGGCGTCGGACCTGGACCCCCGCTTGACGGAGGACCTCGAGCACCCCATCGACGGGACGTCGCCGCAACGAGGGGGCCGCCGCAAAGGTAACCGGTACCGCGAGGCGGGCGGCGGCCGGGAGAAGGAATCGGAGGGTCGTCCCGGACTCACCGCACCCGATCCGGCGTCGCCGGGGTTCTGGACGACCGTCCGACTCGCCCAACTCCCAGACGCCCTCCCGGCGCTCGGAGTGGGTACCCAACACCCCGACCCCACGAAGCGTGGCGACCGTGTCCTGGCAGTCGAGAGGATTCTCGACCCGATAGGGGCGAGACCCAAAGTGGGCGGCGAGGACGGCCCGATGGGTGTAGCTCTTGGAGGGGGGAGCCAGGAGTCGGCCGAAAACGATCCCGGGCCGCACGATCCGCGTCGTCATGGCCCGCCGCCTCGGTCCATCGGAGGCCCCGCGAACTCGGCCGAGGTCACCGCGGTGGATCCAGCGGGATGTTGACGGACGACGTCCCGGATTCGGGCCCTCGGAACGACCGTGGCGAGGGTCGGCCCAAGTCCGCTGACGCCGCTGCCGAGCGCTCCCGCCCTCTCGAGCGCCCGACGGACCGGCCGGTACTCGTAGCCCATCACACGCTCGACGAGCTCCGTGTTCGCGGCCATGGCGGTGAGCCACTCCCCGCGGTCGGCGGCCGCGACGGCGGCTCGCGCAGGGCCACGCTCCGCCTCGAACCGGGCCGCCCAGGTCGGACTCGGCGCATGGGATCCGCCCGGGGTCCAGAGGACCACCGCCCAGTCCGGGTCGACGACCCCTCGAACGTGGACCCGTCGCGAACCGTTCTCGGTCACGACGACGCCGCCCGAGGCGGAGGCGAGCGCGTCGTCGAACGCCCCGGTGGCGCTGAGGCCGATGGCCAACGAGACGTCGGCGGAGGCCGACGCGATCGACTCCGAAGTAGGGGCCGTCCCGTAGGCCGCGGCCGCCGCCCGTAAGACCGCGACGCTCACGGCCGAGGAGCTCTTCAATCCCTTCGCCACTGGAATCGCGGATTCGACGCGAACGCTCGCGTCGACGTCGGCGCCCGCCCCGAACCGCCGGATCGCTTCGAGGAGGGACCCCCGAACGAGAGGAGTATCGGATTCCGGCGAGACCGAAACCCGACCGGAACTTCCGGCCGGCACGGTGCCGATCTCCACGTACGCGGTCGCCGGGATTCCAATCGCCGCGGCGGAGCCGACGCCCGTGAAGAGCGCGTTAACGACCGAGATTGCCGCCCATCCGGTTCCTACGCCGCGCATCCGACCCTCCGGAGTGCGGCCTGCTGCGCCTCTTCTCCCGGGGGCTCGCCCCACCAGAGACGGTACGCTTCGGCGGCTTGGTAGACCAGCAGTCGACGCCCATCCTCGTACACCGCGCCGGTGTTCTCGACCGCGTGCCGAAGCCCGGGGTCGGTGGCGCGGTAGACGAAATCGAGAACGGTCGAGCCCGGCCCAACCCAGCCGAGCGGGTCGGGCTCGAGGGGTCCGGTCGTCCCGCGGCCGAACGTGGTCGCGTGGACGACGAGGCCGACCGGGTGCCGCTCGCTCTCGCGAGCCGCCTTCCCCCCGAGGGAGTCGATGAGCGTCTGGACCGCCTCCGGTCGCCGGCCGAGCACCCAGACGGCCCTCCGTCGCGGCGCGAGCGCGAACAGCGCGGCGCGCGCGGCACCACCGGTGCCGAGGATGAGGGCTTCCTCACCATTCCAGGCGCCGGCCGCGACGAGCTCCAGGGCCCGTCGGCGCACGGCATCGGAATCGGTCAGCTCCGCCCGCGCTCCGGTGCGGTCGAACGTCAGCGTGTTCGCGACGCCCGTGGCTTCGACGGCCTCGCTCCGGGTGTCCGCGAGGCGCGCGGCCGAACCCTTCCACGGAGACGTGACGCTCCATCCATTCCAGGTCCGGTCCTCCCCCGGGTGGGCGAGGCGTCCGAGCTCGTACTCGTCCGCCACATCCACCCCAACGAAGCTGGCGGCCCGATGCTCGTCGGCCAGCCACCCGGCGTGGATGGCGGGTGAAAGCGAGTGCGCAATCGGGTGCCCAATCACCGCGAACCTCCGACCGTGTCCAGCCGACCAGCTCCGGTGCAGCTCGTCCACCGGGACCTGGGAGGGTTCGACCCGCGGTCGACCTCCGACGACGCCGTGGTCCGGGAGGGCGGAGAAGACGACGGGCTGGCCGAGCTCCCGGGCCCAAATTCGGCCGAGCGGTCCGGAGGGGCCGGTCGTGAACACCGCCGTCCGCGCCGTCACCCAATCCCCCAGTCGAGGAAGGAGGTCGTCAAGGAATGCCCGAACGGACAACGGAACGACGAATTTCCGGAACGCGAACTCGTCGGCCGGCTGATTTACCGCGGCCTCGAGGACCTCGACCGGACTCCCTTCGGGAAAATGGCGAGATCCCACCCAACGGGAGGGGCGCTCGCCGGGGGAGGATGGCGGGGGTCGGTCGCGCTCCAGCTCGAGGTCGACGAGGGCAAACGGGTGGGAGCGCGCACGATCGAGAGCCTTGGCCCGCTCCTCCTCGCCGTTCGGCCCTTCCCCACCCTCGAGGCGTGAGCGGACCGTTGCGAGGGCGGGGACGGGGGCTGGAAACAACCGGGCGAGACCGGCGAGCTGCTCGTCCGCCCACCGGTCCAGACGGAGTTCGACCATGTCGGCCCCGGCCTTGGCCGCCTCGGCCATCTGCGCTCTCGCCTCCGCCACCGTGCGGGCGGGGAGGGTGACGATGAGGCGCGGCCGCGGATTCATCGCTCCTCGATCGTCTCGTCGACCATCCGCCCGAGGTGGCGAGCGGGCGGGAAGGAGGCGACCTGGACCGAGACCCCCGGTGCGAGCGAGGTGACCGCCACGCCTCCGAGTTCCCCGGAGAGTCGTACGGTCTCCGCCTCCTGGAGGAACACGGAGGCCCGTTCGCCACCTACCATCGCCTCGACGAGCACCGTCGGTCGCCGTTCGATCTTCAGTCGCCCGAGCCGGACACCGCGGGTGCGCCCGGAGTCCCGAACTCCGAGAAGCTCCTCGCCCGGCTCGAGTTCCGAGAGGTAGCGGGTCGACCCGTCGGCCATCAACACGTAGGAGTGGGGCGCGCCGGCATTGACCCGGAATCGGCGGGGTCGGGAGTGGGCCGAGCCGACGGCCTCGCTGCGGAGGTGGAACAGAGCCGACGCCCGGCTGCCGACGGCGAATCCCTCGTCCTCGGCAAGGAGGGAGGTCGTATCGAGAAGGACCCGGTCCGAAAGTCCGACGGGGACGACCCGGACCACTTTGGCGAAGAGCCAGGAGACCGGAGGATGGGCGGTCGCATCGAGCACCGCCTCGAGGTCGTCGACCTCACCGGGGTTTTGGAGCTCGACGACGACGACGTCGGCCCCGCGCTCGAGGGCGCCGAGGAGGCTCGGAACCTCGGCGACCCTCGAGGTCGTGACCCACAACTCGAGCCGTGATCCTTGGTCGGCGATGGTATTCTCGAGCGGGATGACCCGGTCCGCGGTCCATCGCACGGCGAGGGCGCCTTCCGGTTGCGCCGCCCGCACGGCGGCTTGCAATTCCTCCGGGGTTCCCACGTTCCGACGGGGAATCGTCCGGCCCGCGGGAGTACGGTACGTTTCCTCGGTGACTCGGATCCGCTCGGACGCTTCCGGGAGGAGGTCGTCCTCCAACGCGGCAAACCGCCGGAATCCCCTTCGAAGCGCGTACTCGACGATCGCTCGTCGCTTCTCCGGCTCCGGAGGTACGGCATGCACGACGACGCGGTCGGAAGACACGGGCCGCCTCGGGCTACCCGGCGCCGTGGAGAAGTTGGGCGACCCGGCGCGCGAGAGGTTCGAGTGGCCGGCGCTGGAAGAGGTTGCGACCAATGCAGATCCCCCCCGCGTTCGCGTCGACGGTCTCGCGGACGAGGCGCAAGAACGCCGCATCGTCGGTGGACTTCGCTCCTCCTCCGAGCAACACCGGGACCGGCGTCGTGGCGACCAGTTTTCGGAGCTCTTCGGAGCTTCCCGGATAACTCGTCTTGACGATGTCCGCCCCAAGGTCGGCCGCGGCGCGGCACGCGTGGCGAAGTTCCTCGGGGGTGGGCGGCCCGCTCGGTTTCTTGACGTAGGCCATGCAGAGGAGCGGGAGGCCGAGCGCCCGACACCCGTCGGCCATCACGCCGAGGTCCTGCAGCATCGCCCCTTCCCCCACGGTTCCGAAGTTCACCTGGACGCTTAGGAGGTCCGCCCCCAGGCCGACGGCTTC